>CAKTXB010000013.1 GCA_934630555.1 uncultured Oscillospiraceae bacterium | reverse complement strand
CTGTTCCACCAGCTCCGCCATCACAGCATGGCCCCGAGCGGTATAGTGGATCCCATCTGTATCGCTCGTTTCCACAAGCCCCGCCGGATCCAGATACGCCGCGCCGCAGCGCGCCGCCACGTCCGCGTAATACGCGCGCAGCGCCTCGCTTTTGTCGTACCCGCCGCGCAGCGCCTGCTGCAGATCTGCGTTTCCAACATCCCGAATGGGTACCGGGCACACCAGCAGCACCTGCGGCGCGCCAAATTCCGGCCCGGAAGCCGACTGTGCGATCGCCCGCAGCAGATTCTCCACCGACGCCGCAATGTCAAAGCTTGACACATGGAATCGCTGCTTCAGGTCATTCGTGCCCAGCATCAGCACCACCAGATCGATCGGCCGGTGGCTCTCCAGACATGGCAGCAGATACGCCTTGCCGTTTTTGTGTTCCTCAATGGGGTCGTCCCAAACCGTCGTCCGGCCCCCCAGTCCTTCCTCGATCACGTAATAGTCCGCGCCCAGCCGCTGCTGTAACAGCCCCGTCCAGCGCACGTCGCGCGGATAGCGGTTTTTCAGGTCCGGCATCAGCCCAAATGTGTTCGAGTCACCGTAGCATAAAACCGTCTTCACGCCTTTTTCACCTTTACCTTTTTCAGGTGCTGCATCTTGCCGATACGGTCAATGCTGACTGCCAGAATGAGCACCAGCCCCGTAAACACCTGCTGCCAATACTCATTCACCTGCATAATGGTCAAACCGTTTGACAAAAGCCCCACCACCAGACAGCCGATGAGCACATTGGAGATCTTGCCCTCGCCGCCCGACAGCGACACACCGCCCAGCACGCAGCCCGTGATAACGTCCATTTCCATCCCGCTCGCGCCTGACGGCTGGCCGGAGTTCACGCGGTACAGCATCACGATACCGGCCACACCGCATGAAAAGCCGCTGATCACATACGACAAGACCCTGTAAAATGATACCGAAATCCCCGCCAGCCGCGTTGCCTCGGCGTTGCCGCCCAGTGCGTAAAAATATTTACCGAAATACGTCTTTTCCAGCACGACCCACCCAATGGCAAAGCAGATGAGCATGATTATGACCGGCACCGGGATCACACCGACCGACCCTTTGCCCAAAAACTTCATCGTTTCCGGCAGATTGTACACCGGCAGACCGCCGCTTATCAAATACGCCACGCCGCGTGCACTCGTCATAATGCCAAGCGTTGCGATCATCGGCGGCAGCTGCACGAACTGCACCAGCAGTCCGTTCACAAACCCCAGCAGCATACTGGCCAGGATCCCCACCAGCGCCGCCAGCCACGGATCCATGCCTGCGTTCACCATCAAGACGCCCGTCAGCGTCGTCGTCACCGCAATGAGCGATCCGACTGACAGGTCCAGTCCGCCCGAAAGCAGCACGAACGTCGACCCCACGGCCACAATGCCCATCACCGAGATTTGCCGCAGAATGTTCATAATATTGCCGACCTGCAAAAACGTGCTCTGCATCAGACTAAAAAATACGATGAGCAGCACCAGCACGCCCAAAATGGCATACTGCCGCAGATTCTGTTTCCAAATGGATTGTTTCTTCATAGTCCTGTATCCTTTCCAGCGCGCAGAAGGCTCTGAGCGCCACCGTGTGCTCCTTCAGCCCGCCGCCGTGCCGGAGGCAAACTGCATAATGCGCTCCTGCGTTGCGTCCTTCCGATCCATCTGCCCCGCGAGCCGGCCCTCGTGCATGACCAGAATGCGGTCCGACATTCCCAAGATCTCCGGCAGCTCCGAAGAGATCATGATGATGGCCTTGCCCTGCGCCACCAGCTGGTTCATCAGCTGATAGATCTCGTGCTTCGCGCCCACATCAATGCCGCGCGTCGGCTCGTCAAAGATATACACCATCGGGTCCGCCGCCAAAAACTTTGCAATGACCACCTTCTGCTGGTTGCCGCCTGAAAGGTTCACGACCTTCTGCTGCGCCGACGGCGTTTTGATCTTCAGCTTTTCAATGTAGTCGGCAATGAGCGCGCGGCACGCGCCCCGGCGCACGAATGCGCCCCGGCAGAGCTTCTTGATCGTGGACAAAATAATGTTGTCCGCAATGCTCATGCCCAAGATCACGCCCTGCTCCTTCCGGTTCTCCGGCAGCAGTGCAATGCCGTTTGCGATCGACGCCGCGGGGCTTTTCACGTGCAGCGGCTTCCCCGCCAGCTTCACTGTGCCGCCCTGCAAAGGGTCTGCACCGTAGATCGCGCGCACCAGCTCCGTCCGCCCCGCGCCGATCAGGCCGGAAAGGCCCACGATCTCACCCGCGTGGACTGTAAAGCTCACATCCTGCACAAAGTCCTTGGCATACAGATGCTCCACTTCCAGCAGCGGCCGGCCGATCACGTGCTCCCGCACCGGATACTGATCGTCAATGGGCCGCCCCACCATCATGGCAATGAGCGCAGCATTCGTCGTCTGCCGCATCTGCACCGTATCCACATACGTGCCGTCGCGCAAGATCGTCACACGGTCAGCGATCTCCGCCAGCTCCTCCATGCGGTGTGAAATAAAGATGATCGTCACGCCGTTTGCCACGAGCTTGCGCACCATGCGGAACAGGCTCTCCACCTCCGCCGTCGTCAGCGGCGCGGTCGGCTCGTCCATCACCAGCACCCGCACATCGTTTGCCAGTGCCTTCGCGATCTCCACGATCTGCTGATAGGCGACCGACAGCTGCCGCACCTGCATAGACGGGTCCAGCGGGATCTCCAGCTCTGCCAGAATGTCCGCCGCCTTCTGCTGCATCGCTTTTTTGTCCAGCAGCGCGCCGCGGCGATATTCCTTGCCCAGAAAAATATTCTCCGCGATCGTCAGCGTGGGAATGAGCGTAAACTCCTGATAGATAATGCCAATGCCCAGCTTCTGCGCCATAGCCGGCGTCAGCGCCGGATAGCTCGTGCCGTCCATCACAATCTCGCCCTCCTCCGGCGTGATCGCCCCGGCCAGCACCTTGATGAGCGTCGACTTACCCGCGCCGTTTTCACCCAGCAGCGCGTGGACCTCGCCTGGCTCAAAGCTGACGCTGACGTCGTTCAGCGCTACCACGCCCGGATAGCGCTTTGTAATATGATTCAGTTGTAAAATTGCCACTGGTGTCCTCCCTGATTCGTAAAGACTCTGGCGCCGCAAGGCACCAGAGTCCAAGGCGGCGCCGCATGGTGCAGGTTTTTCCGGCAGCCAGCCGGCAAAAGCTGCAAAGCGCACACAGCGCCGCCCCCTATCCTGTTTCTGACCGTTTGCTCGCTGCTTATTTCACATAATCAGCAATGTTGGCCTCGGTCACAGGCACCAGCTTTGCATAGTATTCCTTCTCAATCGGCTCGCCCTTGATAAGCCCCAGCGCGTCCTCTACGCACTTCTGGGCCATGGCTGCCGGGTCCTGGTCGACCGTAATGCGGTAAATGCCGCCCTCGGCGACCTTCGCAAGGCCCTCGGCTGTCGCGTCAATGCCGCCGATCAGAATGTCGTCTCCGGTCTTGCCAGCGTCCATAAACGCCTCATACGCGCCCAGCGCGCCGCCGTCGTTGATCGCCAGCAGCACCTGCAGGTCGGGATACGCCGCCAGGAACGACTCTGCCGCCGCCATGCCCGCAGACGTTTCGCCCGCAGTTTCCGTAGCCACGAATTCCACATTGTCCACCACCGACTGCACGCCCTCAATAATGCCTTCCTTCCGCGCAATGACCGTCGGTGCAATGTCATAGTTCAGCGTCGCCGCCTGCACGAGCTCCTGATCGGCCAGGTGCTCCTTGATCCACTCGCCTGCGGCCTGACCCAGGCAGAAACCCATGTCATACTCATCCGCACCGACATATGCGTCGTATTCCGCCGGCATAATGGTGTGGCACACCACATAAATGCCCTGCTCATGCGCCTGCTGGATCAGCGGCAAAATGGCCTCGCCGTCCTGCGGCGTAATGATAATGGCGTTCACGCCCATGGAGATAAAGTCCTCCATCGCCTTGATCTGACCTTCGCTTGTGCCCTGCGAATCCGAGAACACCAGCTTCACGCCCGCATCGGCGCACGCCTTTTCGGCGGCTTCCTTAAATGTGACAAAAAACGGGTTGTCCAGATTCAGGAAGGTCAGACCAATGGAAATATCGCCGTCTGCCGCAGGGGCATCCGCGGCAGGCGCAGCCTCCTGCGCGGGCGTCTGTTCGGCCGTGCTGCTCGTGTCGGCAGCGGGTGTCTGGGCATCCGCGGGCGCCTGCTTGGCGCACGCAGCCAAAGACAGCAGCATCAGTGCTGCAAGGATCATTGCCAAAAACCGTTTCATTTTTAAATCCCCCTAATTTTTTATGGGGCAGCGCCGCGCAATTCTGCAAGCAGATCCGCCGGAGCGCGCCGACGCAATGATGCGGTGCTGCCATAGGAACTTTTCTCTCACGAAGCGCAAAATTCCATGCCGTTTCGTCTGCCGCCCTTTGTTTTCGGTATCGTTCCCCTTACCGAAACAAAAAATATGGGAGAAGCAGCAGCCTTCTCCGGAAATTCACGGCATTTTCCGCTCCGAATCTGTCTCTAGCATAAACGCGCCCCAACATTTTGTCAATGGATTCTTTTTATCCCGCATTCTTTTTGTGCAAAGCAACCAAGTGCGTCCAATTCATTTTGTGGAAATTCTAAGTGGAACGTTCCCGAAATGAAAATAATTCTCCAAAACCCATTGCAGCCATCTTCTCGATGTGCTATCATAGTTTCATCCATATTCCCCCACTTTGCAGGGATCTTTACTATCTGCACGAGGTGTCTAATGAAAACGATTTTCGACGTGGCCGAGCTGGCCGGTGTCAGCAAGTCCACCGTGTCGCGCGTCATCAGCGGCAATGGCAGCATCAAGGAATCCACGCGTCAGAAGGTCGAGCGTGCCATGCAGGAGCTCAATTATGTGCCCAGCAATCTTGCGCAGGGCATCCGCACCGGCAAAAGCAAAACGCTGGCCATGCTCGTCTATGAAACCTCCAACCTCTACTACAATGAGCTGCTCTACCGCATCGAGGCCATCGCGCGCGACCACGGCTACATGGTCCTGTTCTGCAACGGCGGCAACGACATGAAATACATCTCCTGGCTGCGCCAGCGCAATGTGGACGGCATCATCTACTGTTTCTATCATGACAGTCCTGTTTCAGACGTGCTGTACCAGATGTCGTCCGACGTACCCGTCGTCATTCTCGATAACCCTCTGGCAAACCGTCCGGACGTATCCTACGTTGCATCCGACGGCTTGGCCGATATTGCCGAAATCGTTCGTTATTTCAAGGAAAGCAGCGCAAAACGTCTTGCTTTTATCGGTCTGAAGGACATCGCCAACATCACCTACCGCTACATGGGCTACCGCGCCGGCCTCGCCGCCTGCGGTTACCCGCTTGACGAAAGCCTCGTCGTCATGATGGACATGAACACCCCGGATGTGTCGCACTTCACGCTCGGCTACACCGCTGCCAAACAGCTTATGGAGCGTGATGACCGCCCCGACGCCATCATCGCTGCCACAGATATGCTTGCCATCGGCGCGCTGCGCTACCTGCTTGAGGCAGGCTGCCGTGTACCCGAAGACATACTCCTCACCGGCTATGACAACATCCCTCTCTCCTCCATGACCACCCCCGGTCTTTCCACCATGTCTCAGCCGCTCGACCAGATCGCGCAGGCGGTCATGGACATCCTCATCCACAAGATCCAGCAGGATAACCATTACAACCGCTCCGTGCTCCTCCCCTCCACGTTCATCCGCCGCGGCAGTACCCGCTGAGTTTTCGCTGCGGTCCCATACGTACACCAACAGGTCCGCGCCGCGCGCGGGCCTGTTTTTCGTGTGCTGGTAACGGTTTTCCGCTTCCTTTTACCTCGACCGTTCCGCAGCGCCCACTGCTGCGCCGCACTGCATCGCCATCACAATGCGCTCTATATCCGGCACGCCGGAATATCCCGCCTGTTTTCCAACTTTTTTATTTTTTAGTGCCGCGCTCTTGACGAGCAAGGCTCGTCTGTGCTATGGTGTAAATGGTATCGTTCCCAAAACGCGGTGTAGTCGTTCCCCTGCATCGCCTTACCGATGCTTTTAACAAGAAAGGAACATCGCAATTATGGATAAACAGCACGACGCGTATCAGCTCTTGTGCGAAACGCTCGAACGCCGCGGCGTGGACGTTGCTGCCGTCAAGGCGCGGCTGAAGCAGCCGCTGGTGGAGCTTCCCTCCTGGGCAGTCGGCAACTCCGGCACACGCTACGGCACATTCACCGATCCGGGCGCCGCCGTCACAGTCTGGGATCGCATCGACGACTGCGCCGAGATCCAGCGCTGCCTCGGCGTCACGCCTGTCATGGCCACTCACATTCTCTGGGATAAGACCGACGACGGCAAATACCTCCCCGTCAAGCAGTATGCCGCCGAAAAAGGAATGCGTCTTGGCACGCTGCACCCCAACACCTTCAGCGGCCAGGAATTCCGCTTTGGCTCCATCTGCTCGCCCATCGAGTCCGTGCGCCAGCATACCATGGCGCATTTTGACGAATGCGTGCGTATTGCCCGCGAGCTCGACTGCAAAACCATCGGTATGTGGCTGGCCGACGGCACGAACTACCCTGGCCAGGACAGCCTGTGCGAACGCAAGCACCGCCTGCTTGCCGGAATGCAGCATCTCTACAACGCCATGGACAGCGACATGACGCTGCTTCTGGAATACAAGCCCTTCGAGCCGTTCTTCTACACCACCGACCTCAGCGACTGGGGCACATCCTACCTCACGTGCACCAAGCTCGGCGACCGTGCCAAGGTCCTCGTCGACCTCGGCCACCATCTGCCGGGCGTCAATGTGGAGGCCATCATCGCCACGCTGCTCGACGAGCACCGCCTCGGCGGCTTCCACTTCAATAACCACCGCTACGCCGACGATGACCTCATTCTCGGCACTGTCAATCCGCTGGAGATCTTCCTCATCTTCAAGGAGATCGTCGACTCCGAGCTGGCCGGTGTTCCGAATAACATCTGCTATATGCTCGACCAGTCGCACAACATCGAAAACAGCATTGAGGGCATCATCTATTCCGTCATGAACATCCAGACGGCGCTTGCCAAAGCCCTCACCATCGACCGCGTCAAGCTGCGCCAGTATCAGGCCGAAAATGACACCGTCATGAGCAACAAGATCGTCATGGAGGCCTTTGAGACCGACGTCCAGCCCCTCATCAGGCAGTGCCGTCTGGAAATGGGACTCAGCTGCACCGACCCGCTGGAAAATTACCGCAAGGGCGGCCACCAGCAGCACATCGAAAAGACCCGCGAAGCCGGCGCGCTGACGCTCGGCGGCGGCTGCTGAATGTAAAAAAGCGCCGGCACACCCGTGCCGGCGCTCCACCGAGAAAGGAATGCGCATTATGACAGGAAAAGAACGGCTGCTCACAGCCCTGAATCGCAAAGAACCAGACCATGTTCCCACGCTCGAATGGGTGCTGGCCACAAACGTCATCGAGGATATGTACGGCACGCGCGATCCCATCGACTTTGCCTTCAAAGCCGACCTCGACGGTCTGGCCGTGTCGCTGGACTATAAAAACGAGGTTCTTGAAGCGCATGAGGATGGCAACGGCACCATTATCCGCAATGAATGGGGCATCGTGTGCAAAATGCACGAGGAATACCCCGTGCCCATCCAATTTCCGCTGGCCGAGCTGGAAGATCTGGATACCTTCGTCGTGCCTGACCCCGACGCATCCTACCGCTTCGACAAGATCAAAAAGACGCTCAAGGCCTTCGGGGATGAAAAGCTCGTCGTGGGCCGCGTGCGCGACGTCGTATCACAGCCGCGCGACCTGCTCGGCTACGAAGGCTTTCTCGAGAGCTTCTACACCGAACCGGAGCTTGTCACCCGCCTCATGGAGATCAGCTGTGACTACTCGTGCCGCATCTGCGAAAATATGCACGACCTCGGCATCGAGGTCATCGTCGTCGGCGACGATATTGCCGACAACAACAACCTCCTTATGAGCCCCAAAATGTTCCGTGAAATGGTGCTCCCGCACTTCACCAAGCTTGTCCAGCACGCCAGATCCATGGGCATGAAAGTCATCAAGCACAGCGACGGTAATCTGAACTCCGTCGTTGAAGACCTCATCGGCGCGGGTATCGACTGTCTTGACCCCATCGACCGCCGCGGTCAGATGGACCTCGGCGCGCTCAAGGCCAAATACGGCCGCCAGATCGCCTTTAAGGGCAATGTCGACTGCGTGGAAACGCTCGTCAGCGGCTCGCTTGAAGACGTGCGCCGCGAAGTCGCGCAATGCCTGCTGGAGGGCGGTCAGGGCGGCGGGCTCATCATCTCGTCCTCCAACTCCATCCACGCCGGCATCAGCGCAAAGAACTGGAAATACTTCCTTGAGATCCGCAAGGAGCTGGGCCAGTATCCGCTCAACATCGAGCTGCTGGAGCGCATTGCGCAGGGAGGCTGACATGACACGGCATTTTGCAGTTGATCTGGGCGCAGAAAGCGGCCGCTGTATTGTCGGCACGTTGGAAAACGGCAAGCTGACCACTGAAGAGCTCTGCCGCTTCCCCACGCAGGTCTGCCAGCTGCGCGGCGAATACTACTGGAACATCTTCCGCTATTACGACGAGATCCTCAAGGGTCTGCAAACCTACGTGCAGACCTACGGCCCGGAGCTGGACTCCATCGGCGTCGACACCTGGGGCTGTGATTACTGCCTGCTGGATGAAACCGGCTTCCTCAAAGCCCTGCCCAAAAGCTACCGCCGCATGACCGCGCAGCAGCCCTATGCCGAAATGGAAGAGACCTTCGGCAAGTTCCAGCTCTATCAGCGCCACGGCATTCAGTTCCTCGACTTCAACACCCTCAACCAGCTTCTCTGGGAGCGTGCACAGGACGCACACTACTTTGATAACGTCACTGGCCTTCTGTTCATGGGCGACAGCCTGCACTATCTGCTCGGCGCCCCCGCCGTGTGCGAATACTCCACCGCGTCCATCTCCCAGCTCGTGAACACCAGCACGCAAACATGGGATGCAGAAATCCTGCACGCCTTCGGCCTCCCCGAGGCTGTAGCCACCAAACTCGTCTTTGCCGGCGATGTCATCGGCACGCTGTCCGACTCCATCGCCGACGCCGTCGGCCTCCGGCGCGGCGTCAAGCTCGTTGCCCCGGCTGTCCACGACACTGCCAGCGCCTCCGTAGCCGTACCGGCTGAAGGCCAAAACTGGGCCTCCATCAGTTCCGGCACCTGGTCGCTCGCCAGCGTCGAGCTGGACGCACCGGTCAATAATGCCCAGAGCTACGCCATGAACATCTCCAACTCCGCCGGCGTGCTTGGCAAGTCGCTGTTCCTCAAAAACATCATGGGCCTGTGGATCATCCAGCAGTGCAAATACCGCTGGAATGAAGCTGACCCCGCACTCACCTACAGCCGCATCGTGGAGCTGGCTGAAGCCGCCGAGCCGTTCTATGCCTGGATCGACCCCGACGATGCGCGCTTCTTCCAGCCAGGCGATATGCCCAGCCGCATCTGCTATTATCTCCATGCCAGCGGCCAGCGCTGCCCGGAAGAACACGACATCGGCCAAATCGCGCGCATCGTCTACGAGTCGCTTGCCATGAAATACCGCCATGTGTTCACACGCATCAGCGCCGTAAGCGGCCGCCGCATCGACGCGCTGCACATCACCGGCGGCGGCAGCAACAATCGGATGCTCGACCAGTTCACGGCAAACGCCATGAACGTACCGGTCATCGCCGGGCCGGCCGAGTGCAGCGCCATGGGCAACCTCCTCATGCAGGCCTACGGCTGCGGCGCGCTCTCCAGTCTGGACGCGATCCGTCAGGTCGTCCGCGATTCTGCAGTCCTGCAAACCTTCCAGCCGCAAAATATCTCCGACTGGGAGACCGCCTATGCAGCCTTCTGCAACTACATCCCCAAAGATTGACTCCTGGGGTGTATCATTGCGCCAGAGCGCTTCGGCACATCTTTTCCGCCGATCCTGCGGTTTGAAAAGTTTGAAATACATACAGTATTCCTGCGCTTTTCAAGCCTTGACTTGGCGAAAGATCTCTCGCCGGATCTGCTTGCCAAATCGTGCGGTGTTTCCCTAAAACAAAAACCCGGCATGGCCCAAGGCCATGCCGGGTTTTACACGATTCAGTTCTTTTTCGCAAGGCTCGTGCGCACCAGCGCGCGGCGGAGCTTGGCCTCAGCTATTTTCAGCTGCTCGTCCGAGAGCTTTTCCTTCTCGCGCAAACGCTCCCGTGCGACGGCCAGTGCACGCTCTGCGCGCGGCAGGTCGATCTGCTCCTGCCACTCAAACGTCGTGGCAATGAGCCGCACCTCGTTCTTCTGCACAGCCAGCATCCCGCCCATGCACGCGGCACGGCGTGTCTTGCCGTCCACGACCACGCGCGCCTCGCCCATGCCAAGCGGCGTCACATAGTTGATGTGACCCGGCAGAATGGTCACGCCGCCCGTGGTGGCGCGCACATCCAGGCTCTCGCACGTGCCGTCATAAAACAGCCCGTCCGGCGTGACGATCTGCAAATGGAAGCTGCTCATGTGCCTTCACCCTTTGCCTTGGCCACGGCCTCGTCGATCGAGCCGACGAACAGGAACGCAGATTCCGGCAGATCGTCGTGCTTGCCCTCCACGATCTCCTGAAAGCCGCGGATGGTTTCCTTCAGCGGCACATACTTGCCTTCAAAGCCTGTGAACTGTTCGGCCACATGGAACGGCTGCGACAGGAACCGCTGCACCTTTCTCGCGCGGCTCACCGCCAGCTTGTCGTCCTCCGACAGCTCATCCATGCCCATGATGGCAATGATGTCCTGCAATTCCTTATAGCGCTGCAAAAGCTGGATGACACTGCGCGCCACGTCATAGTGCTCCTGTCCCACGATCTCCGGCGTCAGAATGCGGGAGGTCGAATCCAGCGGGTCCACCGCCGGATAAATACCCAGCGATGCAATGCCGCGGTCCAGGACCGTCGTCGCGTCCAGATGCGCAAATGTCGTGGCCGGTGCTGGGTCGGTCAGATCGTCCGCCGGCACGTAAACTGCCTGCACCGACGTGATGGAGCCGTTTTTCGTCGACGTGATGCGCTCCTGCAAAGCGCCCATTTCCGTCGCCAGCGTCGGCTGATAGCCTACGGCTGAAGGCATACGGCCAAGCAGTGCTGAAACCTCCGAGCCTGCCTGCGTAAAGCGGAAGATGTTGTCGATAAACAAAAGCACGTCCTGATGCCCCACGTCGCGGAAATACTCCGCCATCGTCAGGCCCGACAGGCCCACACGCATACGCGCTCCGGGCGGCTCGTTCATCTGGCCATACACCAGTGCCGTCTTGGAAAGCACGCCGGATTCCTTCATTTCATAGTACAGATCGTTGCCCTCACGGGTGCGCTCGCCAACACCGGTGAACACGGAATAGCCGTTGTGCTCCGTTGCGATGTTGTAAATGAGCTCCTGAATGAGCACCGTCTTGCCAACGCCCGCGCCGCCGAACAGACCGATCTTGCCACCCTTGGCATACGGGCAGATGAGGTCCACGACCTTAATGCCGGTTTCCAGGATCTCCGTGGTGGACTGCTGTTCTTCATAGCTCGGCGCAGGGCGATGAATAGCCCAGTGCTCCGCCTTCTCCGGGGCAGGCTGGTTGTCCACCGGCTCGCCAAGGAGGTTAAAGATCCGGCCCAGACACGCCTCGCCGACCGGAACGGTGATGGGCGAACCCGTGTCCACAGCCTCCGCGCCGCGCTCGAGCCCATCCGTGGAACTCATGGCAATGCAGCGGGCTACATTGTCGCCAATGTGCTGCTCCACCTCCGCGGTGAGCGTTGCGCCGTTGTGCTGGAGCGTGACCGCATTGAGCAGGTCCGGCAGCTGGCCATCCTCAAACTGGATGTCCAGCACCGGGCCGATGACCTGCACGACCTTGCCGATGTGCTGTTTGGTCATACGCAAACTCCTTTCAGTTTTCTGCGCCGGCGACAATTTCGGTGATCTCCTGCGTGATCGCGCCCTGACGGGCCCGGTTATACTGCAAGCTCAGCCGGTCGATCATGTCGTCCGCGTTTTTGGTGGCTGCGTCCATGGCCATGCGGCGCGCCGCCTGCTCCGAGGCGACCGACTCGCACAGCGCACCGTAAAGAACACCGCCAAGATATTCGGGCACAATGGCGTCAAACACGCCCAGCGCACCGGTTTCATAGAGGATAAAGGGCTTCGACTGCTTTTCCTTCTGCGTCGAGATCCGCACGGGCAGCAGTTCCAGCTGCGCCGGTGTCTGCGACAGCAGCGACGCAAAATTCGTATATGACAGCCGAATGGCCGCAAAGCGCCCGCTCAAAAAGTCCTGACACAGCACCCTTGCCGCCGAATAGCACTCGCCAATGGAGACCTCTCCTGCCACAGCATACTCCTCCGTCAGGATGGACACATGCCGTGTACGGAAAAAGTCCAGCGCCTTCTTGCCGATGGGCAGCACCACGTCGTGCTCTTTGTCCATGGCCGCATAGGCCATTTTCAGCACGTTCGCGTTGTAGCCGCCCGCAAGCCCCCGGTCGCCTGCGATCACAATGTGCAGCACCGGCCCGTCTTTCTTCTGCAAATAGGGCGAAACGAAGTCCATCGAGCTGTCCGCGATCTGGTTCATCGTTTCATACAGGATCTCAAAATACGGGCGGCTGGCAGCCGCGCGCTCCTGTGCGCCGCGCAGCTTGGAGGCTGCCACCATTTCCATGGCGCGGGTGATCTGCCGCGTGGATTCCATGCTGCGAATGCGGGATTTAATGTCTTTCATGGAAACGCCGGCCATATGCGCGCCTCCTTTCTCACAGTGCAGTCAGAAACTGCGCCGTATATGCTTCCAGCGCCTGCTTCAGCTGCGCCTCGGTATCTGCTTCGAGCTTGCCGCTCGTGCGGATAGCCTGCAGCATCGGCAGCGCGTTCGTATCCAGATATGGATAGAGGCCCTTTTCATAGTGCCGCACGTCCGAAACGGCAACATCCTTCAAATAGCCGTTTACGACCGCGTAGATGATGCACACCTGATGCGCCACATCCACCGGGCTGCTGCGCCCCTGCTTCAGCACTTCCACAATGCGCGCGCCCTGATCCAAACGCTCCCGCGTGTCGCGGTCCAGGTCTGAGCCAAACTGTGCAAAGCTCTGCAATTCACGATACTGCGAATACAGCAGCTTCAAGTTGCCCGCGACCTTCTTCATCGCCTTGATCTGTGCGTTGCCGCCCACACGCGATACCGAGATACCGGGGTTCACCGCCGGCATAACGCCCGCATGGAACAGCTCTGTTTCCAGGAAGATCTGCCCATCCGTGATGGAAATGACGTTCGTCGGGATATACGCCGACACGTCGCCTGCCTGCGTTTCAATGATCGGCAGCGCCGTCAGCGAGCCGCCGCCATATTCCGGGGCCAGCCGCGCCGCGCGCTCCAAAAGGCGCGAATGCAGATAGAACACGTCGCCGGGGTACGCCTCGCGTCCGGGCGGTCTGCGGATCAGCAGAGAAAGCGTTCTATACGCCACAGCGTGCTTGCTGAGATCGTCATAAATGACGAGCACGTCCTTCCCCTGCTTCATGAAATATTCGCCCATCGTGCAGCCGGAATACGGCGCGATGTACTGCAGCGACGGCAGCTCCGACGCCGTCGCGGATACAATGGTCGTGTAGTCCATTGCCCCCACCGATGCCAGCGTCTGCGCCACCTGCGCCACCGTCGAGCGCTTCTGCCCGATGGCAACGTAAATACACAGCACATCCTTGCCCTTCTGGTTGATGATGGTGTCCACCGCAATGGCCGTTTTACCGGTCTGGCGGTCGCCAATGATCAGCTCACGCTGTCCGCGGCCAATGGGGATCATCGAGTCGATGGCCTTAATGCCCGTCTGCAGCGGCACGGAAACGCTCTTGCGTTCAATAATGCCCGGCGCAGGCGCTTCAATGGCGGCATACCCCGCGGCCTCGATCGGTCCGCGGCCGTCGATGGGCTGGCCCAGCGCGTCCACCACGCGGCCCAGCATTGCTTCGCCCACCGGCACCGACACGACCTTGCCGGTACGTTTCACCGTGTCGCCCTCACGCACGCCAACTTCGTCGCCCAGCATAACGATGGAAACGGAGTTCTCCTCCAGATTCTGCGCCATGCCATACGCGCCGTTCGGGAACTCGATCAGCTCGCCGGCCATGCACTTGTCCAGTCCGGCGGCACGGGCAATGCCGTCGCCGATAAGGACCAGGGTGCCGGTTTCCGCCTGATTGATGGCAGTTTCATAATGCTTGATCTGCGAACGAATGATTTTGGAAATCTCGTCCGGTCGTAATTCCATGGGTTCACCAGCTTTCGTTTTGGTGTTGACTTACAAAAATAAACTTACAATACGGTTTCATGCAGCTGCTTTTGCAGCTGGTCCAAATGGAACTGCACGCTGCCGTCCAGCTGCCGGTCCGGCAGCTCCAGCCGGACGCCGCCGATCAGCCGCTCGTCCACACGTGCCGTCAGCTCCACAGTCTTGCCCGTAAGCTGCTCGAGCTTCTTTTGCAGCTTCTCAGACAGCGCCTCCGGCATCGGCACGGCGCTCACCGCGCACACGCTCAGGATCCCGTGCGCTTCATTGTAGCGCGCGCGATATTCCTTTGCGCAGCCGGAAAACTGCGGCAGCGTGTCGTTTTCACACAGCAGCATCAGAAAATGCAGCGTGTATTCGTGAACACTGCCGCCCAGCGCCTCCGCGATCAGCCCGCACCGCTCCTTCTTCGGGATGGACGGCGTGCACAGCAGCCGCAGATAGTCAGGATTCTCCCGCAGCAGCGCCGACACGAGCGTCAAGTCGTTTAAAACCGCGTCCGTCAGCTGCTCGCTGTCCGCCAGGTCATACAGCGCCCCGGCATACGTCTTGGCCGTCTGCGTCGTCATGACACTTCACCCAGCTCGTCAATGAACTGCTCGATCAGCGCTTCATGATCGGCCTTGTCGATTTCCTTCTGCGCGACCTTTGAGGCCAGCGTGACCGCCAGATCCGACAGTTCGTTCTTCATGTCGTTGACTGCCTTCTTGCGCTCCAGCTGCATATCGCTCTCCGCCTTGGCGCGGATGTTTGCCGCGTCCTGCTTTGCGCTTGCCACCAGCTCATCGCTGCGGGTCTGCGCAGCCTGCACAGCACGCTTTGTAATGTCCGCCGCCTCTTCCTTGGCCGCGGCCAGATGCTGTTCATAGTCCGTCTTGGACTGCTCGGCCTCGCTGCGGGCCGACTCCGCGTCGGCATACAGCGTATCGACCTCCTGCTGGCGCTTGGCCAGAATGTTCTTTACGGGCTTAAACAAAAACCGCTTGAACAGATAGATCTGAATGAGCAGATTGCAGATCTGCGCAATAGTCGTCCACGGCGCGATCTCTACGAGGGACTGAAAATCCATAGCACAGTCCTCCTTCCAGTGCGAAATACCGCTGCCTTTTACAGCATGCCGGTGAACAGGCCCGGCGCCACAAAGATCAGCAGCAGGCCCGTCACAAAGCCGTAAATACCGGTCGTTTCCGCGCACGCGATGCCAATGAACATCGTGCTGGTGAGGTCGCCCTTCATTTCGGGCTGACGGACCATGCCTTCCAGCGCCTTGCCGGCGATGTAGCCTTCACCGATACCAGGGCCAATACCCGCGATCAGCGCCAGACCAGCGCCAATGGCGCAGCCCATCAGGACCAATGCCTTTGCCAGTTCCATAAAAATATCCTCCTGTTTTCTTGTAGTTCAATTATCATTCACTCTGCGGCTGTCTTAATGAAGATCATCGTCAGCATACAGAATATAAATGCCTGCATGACACTGGAGAACCAGTCAAAATACAGCGACAAAACCGCCGGAACACCAACGGCCAAAAACGGAATGTCGCCCAGGATCTTGCCCACAACGCCCGGAATGAGTCCAAACAGCGCGTGGTTCGCCAGGATCAGCGCCGCGTAGACCAGCGCGCTGATGACCATGCCCGACAGGATATTGCCAAAGTGACGGCATGCCATCGACACCGGCTTAAACAGCTCGCCCAGCAGATTGAACGGCGCCATAACGAAGATCGGGTCACAGAAGCCCTTGAGATACCCGCCAAGGCCGTTCGTCTTGATCTTGTAATACGTGATGAGCACAAACACGACCAGCGCCCACCCCAGCAGTACCGACACATCCGCCGTCGGCGACCAGATGCCAATCAGCGACATGAGGCTCGAGCCAAGCGACAGCCCAAACAGCGCCGCGATCATTGGTGCCATGCGCAGCCACTGCTCGCCCATATTGTTGCGCACGAGCCCTTCCACCGCAAGCACGATCTTTTCCGCCACTGCCTGCCGCTTCGAGATGTTTTTTACCTTCATCCCGTGCGTCAGCCAGATGCTCAGACCTGTCAAGATCAGCATCACCGCCCACGACACCACAAGGCTCCCCGTAATGGGAATGCCGCCGAATATGGGGATGGTAAAATAAACTGGTGCGCCATGGATGTCAATTTTCATCCGCTCTCCCCCTTTGTTTTATAGGGTCCTCCAGATCACGCGTCCTTTGGTTCTGTATCCGGGCTTCCCTGATTTTTCCGCCTCGTCAGCGCGCGCCGCAGCAGCATGACCGGCTGCGGCGCAAGAAACGGAACGACCACTGCAATATACTGAAAGCACGGTGCGATCACGCCTACCACAACGGCAAATACCATCAGCATGATGCGCCCGTAATATGACGCAGTCAGCTGCCCTTTGGCCGTCTGCTGCGCCTGTTCGTTTTCCATGTCCGAGAGCTTCTGCACGCGCCGTGCCAGCAAATACATTCCCAAAAACGCAAACACGCTTCCCCACAATGCGCCAAGCACCACCGTGTAGTCAAATTTTCCAAGCGCCGCGAACACGCCGCAGACCAGCGCGTCGCAGATCGCCAGCCCGACCGCGATATATCCAAGCTCCGCGCGCATGGACTTTTCCAGCTTCATGGCATCAGCTCCTGTCACGGCCCTCTGCTGAAGATCAGCCGATCCCGCAAAGGGCTTTAAATATGATCGTTGAAGGACTTCCCCTTCGGCGGCTTTTTTTCGCCGCCCTTCACTGCGCTCTGAATGATGCGCCAAACGCTGCTCACGCCCGTCGCCATCCCGACTA
>CAKTXB010000012.1 GCA_934630555.1 uncultured Oscillospiraceae bacterium | reverse complement strand
CATCCAGCTTGATGGAGTCGATGACAACGATGTTCTCTTCCTGTGCCTTGGCGCTCAGAACAGACTTCAGAGCCAGGCGCTTGACCTTCTTGTTCAGCGTGTAGCTGTAGTCGCGGGGCTTCGGGGCAAAGACGATGCCGCCATGCGTCCACTGCGGAGCGCGGATGGAGCCCTGACGGGCGCGGCCGGTGCCCTTCTGGCGCCACGGCTTGATGCCGCCGCCGGAAACTTCCGCACGGGTCAGCGCGCTCTGCGTGCCCTGGCGGCAGTTGGCCAGATGGTTCTTGACAACGTCATGAACCACAGCTTCATTTACTTCTACGCCGAAAACAGCATCAGAGAGTTCGATCTCGCCGACCTGCTTTCCAGCCATATCAAAAACTTTAGTCTGCATGATTTACTCTCCTCTCTCAGCGGTTTCTTGCCGAAGCCTTCTGCGGGTTGGTACGTGCGGAAGCCTTCTGCGGGTTGATGCTGGCGTTTGCCGCGCTGCCCTTTTCCTTGAAGTTCTTGACCGTGTTCTTCAGATACACGATACCGCCCTTCGGGCCGGGGATCGCGCCGCGGACAACGATCATGTTCAGCTCTTCGTCGACCTTGACGACGTCGAGGTTCTCAACGGTGACCTGCTCGTTGCCCATCTGGCCTGCGCCGTGATGACCCTTGAAGATCCGGCTCGGAGAAGAGGTCGGGCCCATAGAACCGGCCTGACGATGGACCGGGCCGCCGCCGTGCGTCATCGGGGTGCGATGGCCGCCGCAGCGCTTGACCGGGCCTTCATAGCCATGGCCCTTGCTGATGCCGGTGACGTCGATCTTGTCGCCGACCGCAAAAACGCTTGCCTTGATCTCGTCGCCGACGTTGGCGTCGGCAGCTTTTTCAATGCGGAACTCCTTGAGATGACGCTTCATGCCGACTTCCGCCTTCTTCAGGTGGCCGGCCTCCGGCTTGGACAGCTTCGATTCCTTCACGTCCTCAAAGCCGAGCTGGATGGCGTCATAGCCGTCTTTTTCAGCGGTCTTCTTCTGCGTTACAACGCAGGGGCCCGCTTCGATCACCGTGACCGGGATGACCTTGCCGCTCTCATCGAAAATCTGGGTCATGCCCACTTTTTTGCCGATGATCGCTTTCTGCATTTTCATGTGTTTTCCTCCTAATTTAAGGTTATTGGTTGACAAACTTGCGCATTGGGCACGCCTTGGTTTATCAACATGACCCGTCCGTCCTCATACATGACGAACCGTGGCGGGCTGCTGTAATTTTTATAATGTATATAATGTAATTACAGCTTTATCTCAATCTCAACACCAGCCGGGAGATCCAGGCTCATCAGAGCCTCGACTGTCTTCTGATTGGGGTTGAGAATATCGATCAGTCTTTTGTGAGTTCTGCGCTCAAACTGTTCGCGGGAATCCTTGTACTTGTGAACAGCGCGAAGGATGGTGACGACTTCCTTGCGGGTGGGCAGCGGGATGGGGCCGGACACGGATGCGCCGTTGCGCTTTGCCGTTTCGACGATCTTTTCTGCACTCGCGTCGATGAGCTGATGATCGTAGGCCTTGAGGCGGATACGGATCATTTCCTGTTTTGCCATTTGTGTTTCCTCCTTGAATGACGTACTCAGTTTCTTTGGTTCTGGGTACGGTCGGGGATCGTCTGTACGCTAAGCCGTGCGTATCATTCCGCACCATGAAAAAAGACCGACGTTGTGCCGGCCTTGCTCCACTGCGGCGATATACGCTGCACAGGGATCCTCAGCCGCCCGATGACCGGACATACTCCGCAGAAGTTACCGCCCATGGCGCAATCTCCTGCATCATCGCATTCGCGACACGCGTGGTTGCGTTGCAAACTCCACTCGCGCGCCTTAGTATCATATAATAAAACCCCCTTGGTGTCAAGGGGGTTTTGAGGATTTTTCATAAAAATCGCAGGAAAATTTCGGCGTTTTGTAAAAAACTCAGTAGGCAATGCCCCAGTAGATCATTTTCTTAGCCGGCTTGCCGCAGATCGGGCACGTGTCGCCCAGCTGCTCCTGCTTGAGCGGCATACAGCGCGAGGACATTCCGCCCTCTTCCTTCATTTTGAGTTCGCATTCAAGGTCGCCGCACCACATGGTTTTGATGAAGCCGCCGTGCTCTTTTTGCAGCTGTCTGGCTTCTTCGATGGAGTGCGCTTCAAAGATGTGGCTGTCCAGGTTCTGCCTGGCTTTCTCGAACATCCCCTTCTGCACGAGCTCCAGCTGCTCCTGCACGGCCGCTTCAAGGTTTTCAAGCGACACGACCGTTTTTTCGCCGTCATTGCGGCGGACGAGAACGCACTGCCCTGCTTCGATGTCGCGCGGGCCGATCTCCACGCGGACGGGCACGCCCTTCATTTCATACTGGGCGCACTTCCAGCCCATGGAGTTATCGGAATCATCGAGCTTGACGCGCAGGCCGGCAGCAAGCAGACGGTCTTTGAGCTCGGCAGCCTTTTCCAGCACGCCGGCCTTGTGCATGGCGACGGGCAGGACGATGACCTGCACCGGCGCGATCTTGGGCGGGAGGACAAGGCCGTTGTTATCGCCATGGGCCATGATGACGGCGCCGATCATGCGGGTGGTCGAGCCCCAGGACGTCTGGAACGGGTACTGGAGCTTGTTGTCACGGCCGGTAAAGGTGACATCGTAGGCGCGGGAGAATTTATCGCCGAAGTAGTGGCTCGTGGCGCCCTGCAGGGCCTTGTGGTCCTTCATGAGGCACTCGACGGTGTAGGTCGCCTCGGCGCCGGCAAACTTTTCCTTTTCGGTCTTTTGGCCGGGCACGACGGGAATGGCAAGGACGTTTTCAAAGAAGTCCGCGTAGCATTGCAGCTGCTGCTCGGTTTCGCGGATGGCCTCCTCGGCGGTCTCGTGGATGGTGTGGCCCTCCTGCCACCAGAACTCGCGGCTGCGCAGGAACGGGCGGGTCGTCTTCTCCCAGCGGATGACGGAGCACCACTGGTTGTAGAGCATGGGCAGCTCCCGGTAGGACTGGAGCACCTGCGACCAGTGGTCGCAGAACATGGTTTCGGACGTGGGGCGGAACGCAAGGCGCTCTTCGAGCTTTTCGCTGCCGCCCATGGTGACCCATGCGACCTCGGGGGCAAAACCGTTCACGAGCTCGCCTTCTTTTTTCAGCAGGCTCTCCGGGATGAGCACCGGCATGGCAACGTTTTCGTGGCCGGTCTTTTTAAACTCGGCGTCCATGATCCTCTGCATATTCTCCCAGATGGCATAGCCATACGGGCGCAGGATCGTGAAGCCCTTGACGCTGGCGTATTCCACAAGCTCCGCCTTGCGGCAAATATCCGTATACCACTGGGCAAAATCCTGCTCCATGTCAGTGATCTGTTCGACTTTTTTCTCTTTGGCCATCTTGACGCATCCTCCCGGCGTTCATGAAATTCAGTATTTTTATTTTATCACATCTGTCAATCCCCCGGGCATAAAATGAGGTACTCAAACCAAAGGAGTGTTTCCATGCCTGATTTCACCATCACGCTCGACCACAGCGTCGAGCGCTTTTACCGCCGTGTGGCACGCGCAGCGGGTCTGCCGCTGGAGCAGGTGCTGTCTGACGCGCTGTATAAACTGGCCGGAGAGCTGGCGCTTGAGGCGCTGGCGAAAAAAGCGGAAAAATAGGTCATTGTATTTTCTGTACGGATTTGATATAGTAAAAGTAGTCGGCATTTTGCCGCAAAAAATACGATTCGATACACGGAGGCTCAGGCAATGAAGTCAATTCGTGAACTCTATAAAATCGGAAAAGGCCCGTCCAGTTCGCACACGATGGGCCCGGCGCGCGCCGCGCAGATCTTTTTGCAGGAGAACCCGACGGCGGATCGCTTTGAGGTGACGCTGTATGGCTCGCTGTCCAAAACCGGCGTTGGGCACGGTACGGACCGGGTCTTGCTGGACGTTTTGGGCCGCGGCCGCACGACTGTGGAATTCTCGGAGATCGATCCGCCGGATCTCAAGCACCCGAACACGCTGGACTTTGTGGCGTGGCAGAATGATAAGAAGCTGGCTGCGATGCGCGTGGAGTCCATCGGCGGCGGCGACATTGTGATCGAGGGCCGCGAGCAGAACACGGAGGCCGCGCAGATATATCCTGAAAACTCGCTGGCTGAGGTATTGCAGTTTTGCAAATGGCGCGGCATTTCGCTGTGGGAGTATGTGGAGCTGAACGAAGGGCCGGAGATCTGGGATTTTTTGCAGAGCATCTGGGATGCCATGCGGCAAGCGGTGCGCGACGGGCTGGCGGCTTCCGGCGTACTGCCCGGTGGTCTGCGCGTGCAGCGCAAGGCACGGATGCTCTTTACGCAGGAGCGGAAGGATGAGATCCCGCAGATCCGCGAGATGCGGCACGTCTGTGCCTATGCCTTTGCCGTGGCGGAGCAGAACGCGGACAACGGCACGATCGTGACCGCGCCCACGTGCGGCAGCTGCGGTGTTTTACCGGCGGTGCTGCTGTATATGCAGGAGAAATACGATATGCCGGATGAAAAAATCCGGCAGGCGCTGGCTGTGGCCGGTGTATTTGGGAACGTGGTGAAGCACAACGCGTCCATTTCCGGCGCGGAATGCGGCTGCCAGGCCGAGATCGGCACGGCGTGCTCCATGGCTGCCGCAGCCATGTGCGCACTGACGGACATGACCGTGGAGCAGATGGAATACGCCGCTGAGATCGCGATGGAGCACCAGCTGGGGCTGACGTGCGACCCCATTTGCGGACTGGTGCAGATCCCGTGCATCGAGCGCAACGCCGTGGCGGCCAAGCGTGCGATGGATGCGTGCAATCTGGCGTGTTTTCTGGTGGGTACGCGCAGCATTTCGTTTGACATGGTGGTGCGCACGATGTATGAGACCGGCATCAGCATGAACCGCGCGTTCCGCGAAACGAGCGAGGGCGGCCTTGCGAGGCTCTATTCCCGCCGTGCAGGAGAGCGGCGCTGAGAGGTATACATTATAAATAATAAAAATTACCGGCAGAGGGCTTGTTCCTTCTGCCGGTTTTATGTCTACAAAGGGCGCATTTGGACCTCAAAATCCATACATTTCAGGCCGCCCCCGCGTCTGGCCCGGAAAAAGCTGCTATACTTACCATGCAATATCCTGTAGTGCGTGCATCTGCGCGCGCTGAGAAAGAGTCTGGGGAGGTACATCCGATGAAAAAACGGATCATCAGCCTGCTGCTGATCGTCTGTCTGGTCGTGTCCATGCTGCCTGTAAGCGCCATGGCCGCCACGACGCCTGCCGGCAGTGCACAGGGTCAGTTTGACGACGTAAAAGCGTCGGACTGGTTCTACGAGGCGGTGCGCTATGCGCGTGCCAACGGCCTTATGAACGGCACGAGCAGTAAAATCTTCAGCCCGCACGGCACACTGACGCGCGGGATGTTTGTGACAATGCTCGGACGGCTTGCCGGTGTGGATCCGACAAACTACGCCGGACAGTCGGAATTTTCTGACGTGGCTGCAACGGCCTATTACGCGCCCTATGTTGCATGGGCTGCAAAGTACGGCATTGCCGCCGGTACGGGAAACGGCAGGTTCTCGCCGGAGGCGCTGGTAACGCGGCAGCAGATGGCGCTGTTCTTTGTGCGCTATTTTGAGCGCTTTGGCGTAAAGTGCGCCAGCGCGGGCGTTACAACAGAGCCTGCGGACATGGACAGCGTGGCTCCCTATGCAAAGGACGCGGTCCTGAAGCTGTGGCAGCTGGGGCTGCTTGGCGGCGACGGCAAAAACTTTGACCCGAACGGCAACGCCACGCGTGCACAGGCAGCAACGCTTTGTATGCGGGCAGACAAGAACGTGGAAACGTGGTACTGCGAGCCGGGCGTTGCGTCCACACGGCAGCGCATCGAGCCGGCGGCCGAAGAAATTGACGCCGCGGCGGATCCGGTAAAGAAGCCCACAGGCGGCGGTTCCCGCACGACGTATTACAACGTGCAGTTCGGTACCGTTGACGGCACGGACACGAACGGCCTGACGCTGCCGGATGCGGGTGTGTTCGTATCGGGGCGCAAGCTGTCCACCATCCCCACGCCGTATCAGCAGGGGCACGTGTTCCTGGGGTGGTATTATGACGCAGCCATGACGAAGGCTGCCAGCGGCGACGACACCATCTCCGGCAACATGACGCTCTACGCCAAGATGGGCGAAGTCAACAGCCCGGCGGTGCAGGAAACGCCGAACTATGTAACGGTGATGGATGTTCCCGCCTCGTATACATTCTCCATTCAGGGCTATGACGAGGGGTGCGTGCGCTCGTTTATCAACATCACGGCAAACAACGAGGAAGTGCCCTTTACCGCGCCGGGCGGACAGGTACAGGCAGCGCTGGCACAGGGCCAGACGTACCGCGTGACGCTGGAGGAGGACTCCCCTGCCGTGTTTGTGCTGAACGGCGCTGCGCAGGATGCGAGTGTGCGCGAGCTGAACATCGTCACGGTCAAGGATGAGGTCGATGCGCTGGCGCTGAACAGCGATGTGCGCTATGTGCCGGTCAGCGCAGTCTCCGGTATGAGCGGCACGCTGCTGGACGGTCTGTTCCATGCCTCGACCGCGACGCAGTCCACGGCGCAGAACCAGTCGAGCGGCTCGTTTACGTACACGGCCGGCTCACTGAACGTGGGCGATGTGGCAGCCATTTATGATGGTCTCATCCCGTCGGAACGTACGAACGCAACGCTGGGCACAGCGGAGGACGGTGCGATCGCGTATGTGGAGATCACCGCGAAGGACGGTGATACGTATACATACCAGTCGGCAGACAGCGAGGATGTGCTGTTTACGCCGGATGTGCTGCCCATCTCCCGTGCGGATATGACAGCGGCGGGAGCAAATACGTTTACCATTCCTGCGGAGGCGCTGGACTTTGCCAGCAGCGATCACGCGGAGTACTTCGCGCTGGCGGGGCTTGATTCCCAGACGACCGCCGACGTGGGCGACTATATCGTGTTCTACAGCGGCGCGCTGGACAGCGGCACGCAGGACGGCTACGGCTGCATCACGGATATTTCCGAAGCAAATGGAACGTATACCATTACATATAAGACAGTATCGCAGGCTGATGTGCTGGCGTCTATGGACCTGTACAGCACGCGCGATCAGGAGATCGAGCTGACAGAGGCTGAGATACAGGCCATTACGTCGGACATTGAACGGCAGGCTATGGACAGCGGCTTTGCGGATGAGGCCGCGGCCTATCTGACCGATCTGGCCTTGCAGACGGATGGTTTTCAGGAGCTGAGCGACGCGGCTGCCGTGCAGGCTGCAACGTGGTCGGCCCGCAACGTTCGCAGCAATGCCCAAAAGGGGCAGGTCGCGACGTATGCCAGCACGCAGAAGGCTGAGATCAAGAACCTGAATGTGCAGGCCACCATGGCCGCCGGCAAATGCCTGCAGCATTTTGACGGCCGGACCGGCGTGCGCGTGGAGCTGTCGGTGACATTCAATGTGGAGGTCGGCGACAAGCTGGAGATCACCGTGCAGGCGATCTTTGAGCAGGAGGTGCTGCTCTCGGTCAATGCCAGCGGCGGCGCGATCTGGAAGTGGAAGTGGATCATCCCCTACATCTATGACTACCGCCTGAACGCGAACATTGACGTGGGCACGTACACGGGCATCGGCATCACGGCCACAGCCAAGACGGTTGGCGAAGAGGACGATGCGTTCGACTGGAAGCCTGTGACCGGCTCCGGCGCGGAGAGCAAGATCCTGGACATCGGCAAGCAGATCACCGACCTCATGGAGGCCAAGGAGGAGTTCCTGGGCGAAAAGCTCGTGGATGAAAACGGCGAGGAGATCGAGTGGGCCGGTACGAACGGCGGCGGTCTGGCGGACAAATACGCCGCCATGATGGAAGACGCCGAGGATTCCTGGGTAAAGCTGTTTGAGAAGGAAATTTTCTCACAGGAAGGCACGGTAGACCTGCTGCACATTTTGTGCTATGGCGTGAGCGCCAACTTTGTGGTGCGCGCAAATCTGTATGTGACGCTGGGCATGACGTTCAGCTACAGCGTGGCGCGGCGCTACAACTTCTCCATCATGCTCTTCCACAAGCAGTCTACGAACGAAACGATCGACCTGGAGGAGGCAAACTACAATTTTGACTTCTACGTCATGGGCACGATCGGCATTCGCGCCGGTGTGGAGCTGGAGGTCGGCGTGGGGTTATTCTCGCTGAAGCTCGACTCCATCGGCATTACAGCGGAGGTCGGTGCGTATGCGCAGCTATGGGGCTACTTCTATTACCATCTCAGCTGGTCGAAGTCGGGCGGGCGCGAGTCGAGCTGCTCGGGCGCGATGGTCATTGAGATCGGTCTGTATTTGACGATCACGTTTAAGGCGCAGCTGTTCTCCAGTGATAAGCTGACCTATCAGCCAACGCTGTATGACAACCAGTGGCCGCTGCTGACCATCGGCTCTGTAGACAATGTGTACGACTTTGCGTATGACGACGATGACGCGCTGCTGGACATGAACATCTATGGCGTGCGCAGCTTTACACTGCCGACGGCGCTGTTTGAGATGAACTATATGGATATGAAGTCCGGCGACCTGTACGGCAGCGATGCCGACGACCCGAACGAGAATCCGGCTCTGAGCGGCTATGGCGACCGGGCCACGAATTATACGGTGGAATGCAGCAATCCGAAGTTTGCGTATGACGCCGGCACAAATACGGTCAGCATTGACGCCGGTACGTCGGTGGCTGAGGAATGCGAGATCACACTGACGTGGAAAAACGGCACGCTGGCATTCACGTCGCGTCCGATCCAGCGGACGGTGAAGATCAGCTGGCTCGACCCGGCGAACGCACGATTCATCTCGTTTGACGCTTGCGGCGGCAACGGCGGCAAGACGCTGAGCGCCGCTGTGGGCGATGCGGTCGCGCAGCCGGCTGCCCCCACAAAAACGGGCTATGACTTTGCCGGCTGGTACAAGGATCAGGGTCTGACGCAGGCCTTCAGCTGCCCGGCCACGATGCCGGACTATCCGCAGACAGCGCAGGGCCGCGGCATTACCGTGTATGCCAAGTGGACACCGCGGCATGACACAAAGTACACCGTGCAGCACTATTTACAGAGCCTGAACGGCAGCTATACGCTGCTGGAAACGGCGACACAGGTGCTGGAGGACGGCACGACGGACGCGATGACCCATGTGCAGGCACTGCCGTTTGAGCACTACACCGCGCGGCCCATTACACAGAAGACCGTTGCGCCGAACGGCTCGACTGTTGTGCGTGTATATTACACGCTTGACACGCATACGGTAACGTTCTCCTATGGCGCGCTTGGCAGCGACAATGCGCCGCTGACATACACGGCCCGGTACGGCGCGACGATCTACACGCCGATGCTGGCGCTGGGCGGCTATGACTTTACGGGCTTTACGGGTCTGAAGGGCAGCAGCCTGGTGGTGACCGGCGATGCAGCGTATACCGCCACGTGGTCGCCGCGCAGCGACACGCCGTTCCGCGTGGAGCACTATGTGCAGCGCACGGAGACTGACGGCTATCTGCTGCCGGGCGGCGAGGACGCCATCCAGTATGCGAGCGGCACGACGGGGGCAGTCATTGACATCGACCAGTTCATGCTCAGCACAAAGGACGCCGGGCTGCACTTTGTACGTGCAACGGTGAACGGTCAGCAAACGAGCGCGCCGACCATTGCGGCCGACGGCAAGACCGTTGTGAAGCTCTATTATGACCGGGCGAGCATCACGGTGACGCTGGACACAGCAGGCGGCAACACCATCCAGCCCATCACGAAGCGCTATGGCGCGCCGCTGCAGCTGCCCACGCCGGTACGGGTCGGCTACACGTTTGCCGGGTGGTTTAACGGCGACACAGCATTCACGCAGTCGACCATGCCGACGGAAAGCCTGACGCTGACGGCGCACTGGACGCCGAACGGCGACACGGCCTACAAGGTGGAGACCTATTTGCAGAACGCCGCGGGCAGCTACACGAGCGCGCCCACGGAAAGTCAGGATATGACCGGCGAAACGGACGCAGCCGTGACCGCACCGCAGCCGGAGCGCGCGGGCTATCACATTGACACGGACGCAGCGGACGCGGTGCTGAACAGCACGATCGCGGCGGACGGGTCGCTGGTGCTGAAGGTCTACTACGCGCGCAACACATACACGCTGACGTTCCGGAACAGCGGCGACGACGACCGCTCCTCTACCCTGCGCTGGGGCGAGGCCATCACAGCGCCGGAGCTGACGAAGGCGGGCTATACGCTCAGCTGGACGCCGGAGCTGGCGGGTGTGATGCCGCAGGAGGATGCGACGTACACCGCTGTGTGGACGGCAAACAACGACACGCCGTACATCGTGGAGCACTATCAGCAGAATGCGGACGATGACGGCTATACGCTGAAGGATACGCAGAATCTGGCAGGCACGACGGACACGACCGCGACGGCGGCGGCACAGAGCTACGCGCACTTTACACTGAACGAACATGCTGCCGGGGCCGTGCCGAGCGGCACGATCACGGCGGACGGCAGGCTCGTTTTGAAGCTCTATTATGACCGCGACACGTTTACGCTGACGCTGAACGGCAACGGCGGCACGGTCACGGGCGAGGCTGCGCGCACGCTGCGCTATGGGCAGACGCTGGGGCTTGAAAACCCGGAGCGGGAGGACTACGGTTTTGACGGCTGGTTCACGGATGCGGACTGCACGGCGAAATTCTCGGGCAGCACCATGCCGGCGGAGGATGATCTGACGCTGTATGCCGGTTGGACGGCCGGTGCAGTCAGCTACACGGTGCAGCACTATGTGATGGACACGACGGGCAGCTATGCCGTGACGCCCGTGACGGACAACGTATCCGGTACGGTGGATTCTCAGCTGGCGCTGGAGTCGCTGAAGAAAACGGGTCTTGGCACGGCGTTTACGTTTGAGAAAGCCACGCTGGATGGTGTGGCAGTTGCAGACACGAGCGTCACCATTGCCAAGGGGATGACGGTTGCACTGTATTACAGCCGCGCGCAGTATCTGCTTACGTGGGCGCTTGGCGAAGGCACAGCAGAGGATGGCTATACATCCGGCAGCGTCTACTTTGACGCGCCCATCACCGCACCGGTGCCGACACTGACGGGCCACAGCTACACGTGGGATACCGAACCGGCGGCGACCATGCCGGCACGGGATGTGACGTACACTGCACAGTGGACGGCAAACGAGTACACCATTACGTTTGACACGGACGGCGGCAGTGATGTTGCCTCGATCACGCAGGCTTATGGCACAGAAGTTTCCGCGCCGGAGGCACCCGGCAAGACCGGATATGACTTTGCGGGCTGGGATACGGAGATCCCGGCGACGATGCCGGCCGGCGACCTTGCGATCAAGGCGCAATGGACGCCGCAGCGGTATGCCATCACCTATGTGGGCGTGGAGGATGCGACGTTTGCGGCGGCGCAGCCCACGGAACACGTATATGGCACGGACACCGTGATCCCCGCGCCGACGCGCGTTGGGTTTGACTTCCTTGGCTGGAAGGTGAACGACAACACAGAGGCTGAAATAAGCCTGACACTGGGCGGAACGGACTATACGGCGGCCATCACGCTGACGGCGACGTGGCGGAACAGCGATGTGACGCTGAAATTCGTGACAGGTGTGGACGGCGCTTCCATTCCGGACATCACGGTGTGCTACGGCGACAAGGCAGATGCACCCGCCGCGCCGGAGAAGCCCGGCTATGACTTTGACGGGTGGTACACAGCGTCGAACGAGCAGTTTGACTTTACGGCCGGCGTGACCCAAAGCCAGACGCTGACGGCGCACTGGACGGCACATCCGTATACGATCACCTATCAGCTGGATGGCGGCGTGAACGATGCGGCGAACCCGGCCACATATACCATTCTGGATGCGTTCACGTTTGCGGCACCGAGCAAGACCGGGTATGACTTTACAGGCTGGACTGTTGCAACGGCGGATGGCGGAACCGAGGCCATCACCCAAATCGCGGTCGGCAGCACCGGCGATCTGGTGCTGACCGCAAGCTGGGAGGTCCAGACCATTACCATCACGTACCATGGCAATGGCGGTAAGGTTCTCATAGCGACTGGTGTAGGTAACCATTATGACGAAGTTGAGACACTCGAAGTGACTTTGAAGTATGGAGAGAAGTACGCTCCTCTCTCAGCTCAAACAGCCAGACGTCAAGACGAGGCCAATACCTATCGATTCCTCGGCTGGTCAAAAAATCCTTCTGCAACTGTTCAAGAGGAAGATCCCAAATACTTCAGCCTCAATCCCCAAACCGAATCTTTTGATCTTTATGCGGTCTGGGACAAACCGACGGAGCGCATGTATACGGTCACGTGGGATACGCAGGGCGGTTCCGCAATTCGTGACACCAAGGTGGCATATAACGGCACGGTCGTGGCACCACGGGATCCGACGCGCAGTCATGGAGATGACAGCAAGGAATGGGTCTTTAACGGCTGGTATACAGACAGCGCCTGCACGACAAAAGCCATCTTTGAGGAGCCTATCCAGGGCAACACAACGTTCTATGCCGGGTGGACCGAGCAGACGAAGCAGGTGACGATCACGTTTGAAACGTATGGCGGCCTGGTCAACGGTCAGAGCAACATCGTGCGCACCGCGGATTACGGCGCTGCTGTTTCACATTGGCCGGATGACCCGGTTCTTGAAGGCTATACGTTTACAGGATGGCAAATCAAGTCAGGCATAGGAAACTGGTTTGGAGAGCGCGGCAGCAATACGACGTTTACAAAGGACACCACCCTTTACGCCAAATATGAATACAATGGCACGAAGTACAACATCTGGCTTGCCGGTACGCAGGTCACTGACGGCAACAAGGACGACATCCGCAAATTTGACCGGCTGTCGACGTCGTGTGAAAGAGGAACCGCATCCTATGACCCGGCTACCAATACGCTAACACTGGACGATTACTACTTTAACCAGAGTAACGGATATGACCTGCCGTATGGCAATAGTGCCAACCAGCTGATACGAAGCGTTCTTTATGCAGAGCCGGGAAATAATGTTGATTTTAAAATCGTTTTCAAGGGAAGCTGTGAGATCATCAGCCAGTACGCATCCGCCAGTCCATCTACTATAAGATACGCGCGCTGCGCGATCTATATGGGGAACGGAAACCTGATTTTGGAGGGTGCTTATTCGGACAGCATACTGCGTCTTGTGGCGGTCGCCAAGGGCGAGTACTACAGTAATACTGAAGACCAGAACGGACATACGGCTATGGGGATCTGTCTGCGCCACACTGAGAACGACGGTAATGTGACGATCAACAGCGGCACGGTCATCCTGAAAACCGAAGGAAGAAAAGATGAGCGTTGCATCCAGTCTATTTATGGCGGTAAAGCGGGAACCGTCACTTTCAATGGCGGCGAGCTCCGCATATACACCACGAATTACCACCAATTCCCCATGAGTTGTAATATAAAGGCCGGCGAAAATACGCGTCTTACCTGGCAAAGGCTTTCGGATAAGGCTCACACGCTGGAGCCTGGTGATTCTATGTATATCTATGGTTATGGTCATGATTCAACTGATCCCAACCCCCACTCCACATTTACAACTGAGAAGGTATCCTGAGCGTATGGGAAAGCGCCCCCGGCTGTGCCGGGGGCGCTTCTTTTATATTGCGTTAAATGCGGCTTTCCAAGCCGAGATAGCGCAGAGCATTGTAATAACTGATGTCCTGCACGAGCTTGCCAAGTGTTTCCCAATCGGCCGGGTATTCGCCGTTTTCGACGTACTGGCCAAAGAGGTTGCAGAGAATGCGGCGGAAATACTCGTGGCGCGTGTAGCTGAGGAAGCTGCGGGAATCGGTCAGCATTCCGACAAAGTTACAGACCGTACCAACGTTCATGAGGCTTTGCAGCTGCTCTTCCATGCCGCGCTTGTTGTCGTTATACCACCAGGCTGAGCCGTGCTGGAGCTTGCCGGACATACCGCTGTCGGCCTGGAAGCAGCCCATGACGCTTTCGATAACGCCGTTGTCCATGGGGTTAAGAGAATAGAGGACCGTCTTACCAAGCGCGTCCGCCTGATCCAGTGCGTCGAGCAGCCGGGCAAGGCCTGCGGCGTTGGACATATCGTTCATGGAGTCAAAGCCACTGTCGGGGCCAAGGGCCCGGAACATCCGCGTGGAGTTATTGCGCAGGCAGCCAAAGTGCAGCTGCATCACCCAGCCGCGCTGGCAATACTCCTGCCCTACTGCGATCAGGAGTGCTGTGTGATAGGCCAGCTGTTCGCGCTGCGTAATGGTCTCGCCGCGCTTTGCCTTCTGCAAAATGGCGTCCAACTCAGTCTCCGGCGCAAATTCGCAGAAGCAGAAATCCAGTGCATGGTCAGATACACGGCAGCCATGGGCGGCAAAGTACGCGATGCGTTCCCGCAGGGCACGGCGCATGGACTCCATGGTGTCGATAGAGTAGCCGACGACAGCTTCCAGTTTCTTGACATAGGGTGCAAACTCGGCCTTGTCGGCACGCATGGCCTTGTCGGGCCGGAAAGCCGGGAGAACAAGTGCAGGCGCCGTTTTGTCGGCTGCCAGCTGCTCGTGGCTGTGCAGGTCGTCCACCGGGTCGTCCGTGGTGCAGATGGCCTTGACTGAAGACTGGCGGATGATGCCGCGCACAGACAGCTCCGGCTTTGCCAGCATGGCGTTGCAGTGACGGTAGATCTCCATGGCATTGCTGCCGTTCAGGGTTTCTTCCACGCCAAAGTAGCGCTTGAGTTCAAGATGTGACCAGTGGTAGAGTGGGTTGCCGATGAGGCCCGGCAGTGTTTCGGCCCACTTTTGGAACTTTTCCTCCGGTGCTGCGTCGCCGGTCACGCAGCGCTCCGGCACGCCGCAGGCGCGCATGGCGCGCCACTTGTAGTGGTCGCCTCCCAGCCAGATCTCGGTGATGGTGTCGTACTGCTTGTCCGCGCAAATGGCAGCGGGATCGATGTGGCAGTGATAGTCAATGATGGGCAGGTGCTCGGCATAGTCATGGTAGAGCCGCCGCGCCGGGTCAGATTGCAGCAGGAATTCTTCATTCAGGAATGGTTTCATGGTTTTTTCTCCTTTTTACAGCGTTACGCCGTCTTTGAAAATGGATATTTCTCGGAAGCCGCCAGCTTCGCTTTTGGTCAGCTTGCCGGAGGCGACGTCCAGCACCAGCTGCATAAGGTCAGCGGCAGACTGCTCGAGTGTTTTCGTACCATCGGCCACTGTGCCGGCGTTAAAGTCGATCCAGCCCGGCTTTTGTGCCGCCAGATGGGAGTTTGTGGCTAATTTCATGGTGGGTGCCGGAGCGCCGAAGGGTGTGCCACGGCCAGTTGTGAACAGGATGATATGCGCACCTGCCGCCGTGAGCGCCGTGGCCGACACCATATCGTTGCCTGGGCCGTTCAGCAACTGCAGGCCGTGCTTTTGGACCTGTGCGCCATAGTCCAACACGTCGACAATGGGTGCGCTGCCGCCCTTTTGGACGCACCCACAGGACTTATCCTCCAACGTGGTAATGCCGCCGGCCTTGTTGCCGGGGCTTGGGTTTTCATACACGACCTCGCCGTGCTGCAAAAAGTAGTTTTTGAATCCATCCAGCATCTGCACGGCCTTCCCAAAGACGACTTCGTTGGCGCAGCGATTCAGAAGCATCCCTTCCGCGCCAAACATCTCAGGCACTTCCGTTAAAATCGACGTGCCGCCCTGCGCCACGAGGTGGTCTGAAAAACGCCCCACCACGGGGTTGGCGGTGATGCCGGAAAGGCCATCTGATCCGCCACATTTCATGCCAATCACCAGCTCTGATACAGGGATCTCTGTACGATGGAACTGCGCCGCGTAAGCCGCGCAGCGTTCCAGTGCCGCACGACCTGCCAGCAGCTCATCTTCCACGGTCTGGCAAACGAGGAACTGGATGCGCTCCGGATCAAAGGCGCCAAGCTCCTGTCGGAACTGCTCCTGCGTGAGGTTTTCGCAGCCTAGGCCCAGCACGAGCACCGCAGCTGCATTTGGATGGTTTGCCAATGCGGCCAGCACTTTACGCGTCTGCACGTGGTCTGCACCCGTCTGGGAGCAGCCAAAGGGGTGGCAGAAAGCGTACAGGCCGTCAATCGTACCGGTAACAATGTCCTGATTTTCTCGTACCAGCGCCTTGGCTACGTCGTTGACGCAGCCGACTGTAGGAAGGATCCAAATCTCATTGCGCGTGGCAGCGCGGCCATCCGGACGGCGATAGCCCCGGAAATGCCGCGGTTGTTCCGGCGGCAGCGGTGCGTTCTGGGGTGTGTAGGTATAGTCCACTGTGCCGGAGAGATTCGTTGCCATATTCTGTGTGTGTACCCACGCACCTGCGGCAATATCTGTCGTGGCATGGCCAATGGGAAAACCGTATTTGATTATGCTTTCCCCTGTGCGGACCGGACGCAAGGCCAGTTTATGACCCTGCGGGATGTCTTCCAGTGCTGTGACGCCTGCCACAACCATACCATGAGGAATTGGCTGCAGAGCTACGGCAACGTTATCCGCAGGATGGATCTGTAAATACTGCTCCATGGTTCATGCCTCACAGACACGCGGCATAGGCTGCCTTGGCCCCTTCTTCACGGATTTTGCGCAGATCTGCAGCCGCTGCTGCTTCAAAACCGGGAATTCTCGTCAGATCCTGTTCCCACAAGGTCTCATTCGTCATGACTGCATGGGTCAGCGCTTCAGGCGTATCGCTGCGGTGTGCATAGTAAAACTCCAACACCGCGCGGTCGTCTACGCAAACATAGGCATCGCCATTTTCGCGCTGGCAGTGGAGCCCCTGCTCCGTTAAGTCGGTGATGTTGCTGGAATAGAAAGCCATATAGGCGGCAAAGCTCATGACAAGACAGGGTGGAAGTGTGCCTGTCTGTGCCTGATAGGCTGTGAGGCTTGGCAGATTGCGGGCCAACCATTTGGATGTGGAGTTCAGGGAAATGCTCAGCAGTGCATGGTCTACAAACGGATTATTGAATCGGTCTTGTACGGCAGCGGCAAACTCCTCCAGGTCGGCACGTTCAAGCGGGAGCGTGGGGATGACCTCCTGATGGAGCATTTTGTTCATGAAGTTGAGGATAATATCATCGTGCATACAGTCGCGCACGATGTTAAAACCTGCC
>CAKTXB010000011.1 GCA_934630555.1 uncultured Oscillospiraceae bacterium | reverse complement strand
ATCAGCGACTTTCCAGCCAGAGCAGGACGTCGGCGTAGACTTCATCACGGTTAAACTCGTTGAGAATTTCGTGACGGGCCTTGGGATAGATGCGGATGGTGACATCACGCAGACCGGCGCGCTTAAAGGCGTCGATGCAGTGCAAAACGCCCTTAGCCATGTGGCCAACCGGGTCCTGCACACCGGAGATAAAGAGCACAGGCAATGCTTGATTCATGGCTTGCAGATTTTCCGGCTGCTCGTTCATGCGGATGCCGGTGAGCATATCGCGTGCAAGGCCAACGGTTGCGTCAAAGCCGCAGAGCGGATCAGCCAGGTAAGCATCCACAACGGAATCAACGGAGCAGACCCAGTCATGCGTGGTGCGGTTGGGCCTGAAAGCGCGGTTATACGTGCCAAACATGATGTCATTGAGCAGGGGCGAAACCTTTTTTTCGCCAAGGCGTAACTGCTCGAGTTTACATAATGCAAGTCCGGCGCGCAGCGTTGCGGCAGACTCCCAGCCTGTACCGGAGAGAATGGCACCATCCAGCGCATCCGGATAGGTATAGAGATACGTGCGCAGCAGGAACGAACCCATACTGTGGCCCAGAAAGTAATAGGGAAGACCGGGATGTTCTTCGACCGTGTGGTCATGCAGTCGTTTTACGTTGGCAACGGCCTGCATCCAGCCGCCTTCAAAGTAGCCCCGGACATCATCTTTTGCAAGGGTACCGCCGTGACCCATGTGGTCCTCGGCAACGACTGCATAGCCATGGGCCGTCAGGAACGTGGCAAAGTGGTCATAGCGCAGGATATGCTCGGCAATGCCGTGAACGATCTGCACGATCGCCTTGGGCTGCTCCTCCGGCAGCCATTTGCAGCAGTGGATGCTCCGGTTTTCAGCTTGCAGAAAATAGGATTCCATGGTGCACCTCCTGTGATAGTACGGTTTATTGGACAGATGAACTGGTATGATACGAGCAGAACAAAACAGACGGAGGAATCGCAGATGAACCGAACGAATGTGATCGACCTGAACGAATATCGCCCGGCAGCCCCGTTTGACTGGGCGGCATATGAACGCCGTGCTGCGGTGCGCCTGCGCCGCAGTCAGCGCCGTGCGGCCATTCTGGCGGCAGCTGAAGCAGCCGTGACGGGCGTAATTGGCGTGTGCGTGCTCGTATGTACGCTGCTGTTTTTCACAATGCTGTGAGTTCAGAATTTACTAGGGTGTATCTGAAAACTCACGATGTGACCGGCAGCGAGGGATTTTTGCGTTGCGCAAGACATTTTTTTGCAGGAATACTGACGTATTTCAAGGAAAAATGACGCAGCGCACCGCTAAAAGGCCCGCTGTCCGGGTGCGTTGGGAGTTTTCAGATACACCCTAGATGTGTTGGAACTCCCCAGACTGTGTGAACAGGAACTCCGCGCAGGGCGGATAGCCCACAGCAGGGGCGGCCAGCGCGCTGCCGTTGACGCCAGCATCGTGAAAAACGAGCCAGTCGCCGGGCTGGGCGGGCGGAAGCAGACGCCGCGCAGCCATGAGGCGGCGCAGATCGAACTGACAGCCAGAGATGTCGTATAGAAGCCACCTCTGCGGCTCACTGCTGCCGAGTATACTGACATGATGATAAGTAGCCAGCGGGCTTGCGTCCGGAAATTGCTGCGCGGCAGCTTCCAGGATCAGCAACGGTGTTTTGCGTGTTTTGACAGCGGCAACGCGTGCGACGAAAATGGCGTGTTTGGCCAGTACGAAGCGGCCAAGCGTTGTTTCCAGCCGCGTGGCCGTGAGGCCCGCCGGAATGAGCGTTTCCTGAACGATCTGTGCAATGGCGTCACAGCAGGCGGGAAGTTCCGGTTCCGGTTCGCCGTGACGATAGGAAATGCCAAAGCCGTCAGCCAAATTGCAGCATTCAGCAGTGATGCCGGTTTGTGCCTTGAGGCGCACTGCCGCCGTGCAAAGCGTTTGCGCGATGGCTGGATAGTAGCCTGGCCGCAGATCATTGTGACAGGCTGGCAGAATGAGGCCGAAAGACTGCGTTCCAGCCAGATGCAGACGCTGTGCAAGATGGAACAGCTCTGCCTCCGGCATTCCGGTTTTCAGCGTGTCGAACTGGATGGATGAGCCGTCGGCAAGGCGCAGACGGCCTTCCGGGCGCAGCGTGAGCAGGACACGCTTCGGCGCGCGCTGCGGCAGGCAGTGCGGGCCGTCCAGCACAAATGTGCAGTCAAGCTGATGTGCGAGCGCCTCTGCGTCCGGCATAATGAGCAGCGGCGCATAGAGCAGCGCCGTGCCGGAAAAACCGGCGTGTTCCGCCAGCTGCAGCTGCGCAGCGTTTTCACATACTGCGCCGTAGCCGAGCTGGCACAGCAGCTGCAGCAGTGCTGGATTCGGATTGAGCGCGACCGGGAAGTACTGCCGGAAACCTGCAAAGCGGCCAAACGCGCCTTGCAGCTGTGTGGCAGTTCTTCGGATGCCGGCCTCATCGTAGAGATAGAACGGTGCACTGTGTTGTTGGGCGAATAATTTGAGCTTGCGGGCCGATACAAACAGCGCGTCCTGTGCGTAAGCGTGCAAAACGATCCCCCTCCTTCGTTTTGTGCGTGCGCTTGTGCGTATGTTGTTATTTCCGATTGAGCTGATAGAGTGTTGCAAGCCCCTTGAGCAGCAGATTGCGGTCATAGGCAATTTCATGCCGGCACATGGGCAGAACAAATTTGGCAATGCCTCCCGTTGCAACCACTGTGGTCGGATAGCCAAGCTCCTGTTCCATGCGCTCGATCATGCCGTCGAGCATACAGGCGGCACCCAGCATGATGCCGCTGCGCATACAGTCGATCGTATTTTTACCAATGGCCCGTTTAGGCTGGTCAAGGTTGATGCCGGGAAGCAGCGCGGCACGGGCAGTGAGCGCTTCTGCAGAGATGCGCACGCCCGGGCAGATGCAGCCGCCAAGGTAGGCACGGTTCGTGTCGATGACCGAGAGGGTCGTAGCCGTGCCCATGTCGATGAGAATGATCGGCGGGCGATATTCTGCCAGTGCGGCAACTGCCGCGACGATAAGGTCGCTGCCAGCCTGCTGCGGATTGTCCAGCAGGATGTTGAGCCCTGTTTTCATGCCAGGACCGACAACATAGGGCTTTTTGCCTGTGAGTTTGAGCACAGCGGTGCGCAGCGAATTGAGCACTGGCGGCACGACCGAGGAGATGATAACGTCTTCAATGCCGGAAATGGGCAGATCGGACAGTGCAAGCGCATTTTTTAAATCAAAGCAGTACTGGTCTGAGGTCTTGACCGTGTCTGTGGCAATGCGGGTCTCGTTTTTGATGGTGCTGCCATCCATGCAGCCAATGACAATGTTGCTGTTGCCAATATCGATCGCAAGAATCATGGAGTTCCTCCCATAGCCTGCCGCCCAGGCGAAATTTTAATCACAGCCGCAGATGCGGCAGGAAAATATACCGTGGTTTGTTTCCACGATGGCATAGCTGGGTGCGCTTGTGACGCGGCCGCAGCTGCCGGGATTCAGCAGAAAAATGTCGCCGTGCTGTTCGGCAAGCGCGTGGTGCGTATGGCCGAACAGAGCCAGCTGTACCCCGTGGCGCTGGGCTTCCAGCAAAAGCCGTTCCGTGCCGTTTTTTACGCCGAACAGGTGGCCGTGTGTCATGAAAATGTGCACACCGTCTTCTTCCAGCTCGAGGCTGGGCGCAATTTGCGCGGCATAGTCGCAGTTGCCGGGTACATACAGTATATCAAGTGCGGGAAAGGCGGACGCCAGATCTTCGGCGTCACGGTAGTGGTCGCCAAGATGCAGCACGCGGTCAGGTGCTTCACGCTCTACGGCTTCATAGAGATTTCCAAGTGCGCCGTGGGAATCGGAACAGACAAGAAGTTTCATGGCATCACCAATACAGCACCCCGCGCATAGACTATCCAAACGGAACACGGAACGTAAGGAGGGGTTTGATGGACAACAACCAGCATGGCCTGCCCAGTTTTTCACCAGAGCAGGTGCGCAAGGTGCTTGGAACGAGAGAGGGGCAGCAGCTGCTGCAGATTTTGAATCGTGACGGCGGCACGGCGCTGCGACAGGCGGCAGCTGCCGTAAAGGCCGGTGATTACAGCACAGCGCAGAACATCCTTGCACCGATGATGCAGACGCCGGAGGCCGCAAAGCTTGTGAATGAGATCAATCGAAAGTAGGCGCGCGGTATGGAAGACCTGGAACAGAAAATTCAGCAGGTACTCAGCGACCCGGCGCAGATGCAGCAGGTGCTGGATATGGCGCAGATGCTGGGCGTTACATTGCCGGTGGGAACTGCGGCAGCATCCGATGCATCGCAGACCCATCCTGATACAGCGCCGGATCAGGGGCGCGATACACCGCCCTCAGATCAGCCGCCGGAGGCCCTTCGCACGCCGGTAGCGGCGCTGCTGCAGCAGGCGGGGCGGCTGGATGCGCGGCAGGAAAACTTGCTCAACGCGCTCAAGCCGTTTTTAAAGCCGTCACGGCGGGAGAAAATCGACCGGGCGCTGCAGGTGGCGCGGCTGTCGCATCTGGCGCAGGCCGCGCTGCGCGGTCGCGGCGCAGAGGACGGATGAAGCGGGGGGATTACGTGTACAATCGCTATATTCCACAGCCGGGCGGCGGCTTTCAGCGCGTGTGCGTCGAAGCGCCGCCTGTGCAGGCGCAGCCAGAACAGGCCGTACAGGAAGTGCCGTGTGCGCCGACACTACCCTGCACGGAACAATCGTCAGGTTCGCGACCCTGCAGTGCAGAGCAGACGCATCGGCTTTCACTGCGCCGGCTGGACGCGGGCGACTGGCTGGTGTTGGCAATTTTGCTGCTGCTGCTCGTCGATGGCGACGAGGATGATACGCTGTCGGTCCTGCTGACGGCGGCTGCGTTTATTCTGCTGTAGCAAACGGCTTTGTGCCGTCCGGGAGCATAAAGAGGTCATCAAGAGATTCATCACTGGTGCTCAGGAGCGTGAAAACACGCTGTTCAGCGGTGTAGACTGCGTTGTCGCCGCTATAAAGGACCTGCTTGCACAAAAGTCCGTTATCCAGCCGGATCCAATAGTCTTGTGTCGAACCGTCCTGCAGGCAGGACACATAGAGACATGGAGCGTCATCCTGCTCCGGCAGCGTGATGAGTTCGGCAGCGCGGATGTTGGCCTTTGGCAGCGCCAGCAGGGACTCATAGGTTGGAAGACCGAGCAGTTCATCAGCGGTGATGGTTTCGTCGGGCGTGAGTATGGCGGGCGCTTCGTTACCATCGTACCAGATATAGAGCGTTTGACCATCGGTGAGCAGATGGCGCGCTGTGCTGTTTTGCGTGATGACGGCCTCCAGCAGCTCTCCCTGCCGCCAGAGCTCGATCTGCTGCGTGCCGCTGCGGCCGCCCTCCTGCAGGGTGACGGTAAACAGCTGATAGTAAAACACGGGGCGTGCCAATGATTTTTCAATGACCTGCTGAACGTTCTGCGGCGTGATCTCGGCAAACTCTGCACCGGATGCAGGCTGCAGCACAGCGTCCTGCTGGCTTTGCACACCCGGCAGGGTGATGCCCTGCTGCTGGGCACTTTTCACGGACTGCACACTGACAAATGTTATAAGCAGCACCACAAGCAGCACAGCGGACAGAATGAGAACCGCGGCATTGGTACGTTTGGGATCCATGCGGCCCTCCTTTCTGCGCACGGGAGATGGAACATTTATGGGGCATCGTCCGGCGCAGCGGGTGCGTCTGGAGTGGGGGCTTCCGGCTGCGCTGCATTTTCCGGCGGCGCAGCGGACGACTGCGGCTCGGCCGCGTCTGGTTTTTTGGCCGGGTCATGTGACGAGAACACAAGTTGGAAACCGATCGCTCCCACGACAAACACGGCACCGATGAAGATAAGCGCCTTGAGCTCACCGGAGCTGGTCAGCACCACGGCTGCAAGGCCGAGAATGGCCGTGAGCATATAGGCGATGGCCACGGCCTGCTTCTGCGAAAAGCCCATGTCGATAAGTCGGTGGTGGACATGGCCACGGTCAGCCTGCATGGGGTTCTGCCCGTGCGCAATGCGGCGCAGGAAAGCAAAGCAGATGTCAAAAATGGGCAGGCCCAGGATGAGAAACGGCACGGCAAACGAGATGATGGCGTACATTTTGAACAGGCCCGTGATCGAGAGCGTGGCCAGAATATAGCCCAGGAACGTAGAGCCGGAGTCACCCATGAAAATTTTGGCGGGGTTCATGTTGTAGGGAATGAAGCCCAGGCACGCGCCGAACAGCGCACAGAGAATGATGGCAATGTTGGTTTCGGCCACCATGAGCGCAATGACGATCAGCGCGGCAGCCGAAATAGACGATACACCCACGGCAAGGCCGTCGAGACCGTCAATAAAGTTGACGGCATTGGTGATGGCTACGATCCAGATGATGGTGATGGGCACAGACAGCCAACCGAGGTTCACGTATGTCATGTCGCTGAAGACATTGGGGTTGGAGAAAAACTGGATCACACAGCCGTGATACGCGGCCACACCCGCCGCGATGATCTGCACGATGAGCTTGGGCAGGGCCTTGAGCGCCAGCACATCGTCCAGCGCACCGAGCACAACAATGATGACCGAGCCGAGCAGAATGCCTTGCAGCTGCCGGTCAATATCGGCAAAAATAAGCGTGGAGAGCAGAAACGCCAGAAAAATGGCCAGACCGCCGAGGCGGGGAATGGGCACTTTGTGCATCCGGCGGTTGTCTTTGGGCACGTCGATCGCGCCGACCTTATAGGCCAGCGATTTGACGAGCGGCGTGGACAGAAATGAAATGGCGACTGCAGCGGCCATGGCGGCCAGCATCTGGAGTGCCAGTTTGGTTGTCATCATACGATTTTTCCTCAGCGGGCAACAAAGCCGATTTTTTTATAAACTTTGCGCAGCGTCTTGTTGGCAAGATACGACGCGCGCTCTGCACCCGACTTATAGATGCTCTCCAAATAGGCTTTGTCGCCCAGCAGACGGGTGGCTTCCTCCCGGATGGGGCGGACAAGCTCCACAACGGCTTCACCCACGGCGGGTTTAAAGACGCCGTAGCCCTGATCGGCAAATTCTGTCTCCGCCTCTTCCAGCGTTTTGCCGGTGGCGGCGCAGTAGATGGTGAGCAGATTTGAGATGCCGGGCTTGCTTTCACGGTCATAGCGGACGGCAGTCTCGCAGTCGGTAACGGCGCGCTTGAATTTACGCATAATATCCTCGGGCTTGTCCATGAGGTAGACGCAGCCATCGGGGTCAGACTTGGACATCTTGTTTTCAGGATTGCCAAGGCTCATGATGCGCGCGCCCATTTTGGGAATGAACGGCTCCGGCAATGTGAAGGTATCGGGAAAGGAATTATTAAAGCGCGTGGCAATGTCGCGGCAGAGTTCCACGTGCTGCTTCTGGTCTTCACCGACGGGCACAAGGTCTGCCTGATAGACGAGAATATCCGCCGCCATGAGTACCGGGTAGGTGAACAGGCCTGCCGTGATGTTGTCAGCGTGCTGCTGGGATTTCATTTTGAACTGCGTCATTCTGGAAAGCTCTCCGAACTGCGTATAGCAGCCCAGGACCCAGCTCAGTTCCGCATGCTGCGGCACATGGCTCTGGATGAACATGATGTTCTTTTCGGGGTCAAGCCCGCAGGCGATATATTGCGCCAGCTGTTCCAGCGTGCGGCGCCGCAGGTCAGCCGGCACCTGGCGGACGGTGATGGCGTGCATATCCACGATGCAGAACAGACAGTCATATTCATGCTGCAGGGCAGCCCAGTTTTTGATGGCACCCATATAAGAGCCGAGCGTCAGGTCGCCGCTGGGCTGAATGCCGGAAAAAATTCGCTTTTTGTTTTCCATAGGTATTCCCTCTTGCTGTCGTTTTTATATAAGTGCTCATATTTTACCACAAGCGCGCAGATTTCGCAACAAAGCATTGACGTAGCGCGAAAGAAAATATATGATAAGGAGCGAATGAAGAAACGGAGGAATACCCCATGGATTTTTTTGAGCAGATGGAAGCGCGCATTCCGCACGGCAAAGTGCGTACGCGCTTTGCCCCCAGCCCCACGGGCTATATGCACGTTGGCAACCTGCGCACGGCGCTGTATACGTGGCTCATTGCCCGCAGCCACGGCGGTACATTTATCCTGCGTATTGAGGATACCGACCAGGGGCGTCTGGTCGAGGGCGCAGTGGATGTGATCTACAAAACGATGGCCGAGTGCGGTCTGGATCATGATGAAGGCCCGGATGTTGGCGGCCCGGTCGGGCCGTATGTGCAGTCAGAGCGGCGCGACTTGTTTGGAAAGTATGCAAAGCTGCTGTGCGAAAAAGGCGGCGCGTATTACTGTTTCTGCCAGAAGGAGGACGAAGAGGAGCAGGAAGCCGGCGAGGGCAAGGAGATCAAGAAGCATGTCTGCGCCTGCCGCGATCTGCCGCTGGATGTGGCGCTGAAACGCGCGGAAACCGAACCGTTTGTCATCCGCCAGAAGATCCCGCACGAGGGCACGACCACATTCCACGATGCGTCGTTTGGCGACATCACCGTGGAAAACAAGGAGCTGGAGGACCAGGTGCTGCTCAAGTCCGACGGCCTGCCGACGTATAACTTTGCAAACGTGGTGGACGACCATCTGATGGGTATTACGCACGTGGTGCGCGGCAGCGAATATCTGTCGTCTGCGCCGAAGTATAACCTGCTGTATCAGGCCTTCGGCTGGGAAGTGCCGACGTATGTCCACTGCGCGCCCGTCATGCGCGACGCGCAGCACAAAATGTCCAAGCGTCACGGCGACCCGAGTTATGAAGATCTCATCCGCGAGGGCTACCTGACGGAGGCAGTGCTCAACTATGTGGCGCTGCTTGGCTGGAGCCCGAAGGGCGAGTTGGCCGAGCAGGAGTTCTTTACGCTGCCGGAGCTGGTCAAGGCGTTTGATATTTCCGGCATTTCCAAGAGCCCGGCGGTGTTCGACATTCAGAAGCTGCGCTGGATGAATGCGGAATATGTGAAAAAGCTCGCGCCGGAGGTATTCTTTGCCAAGGCCGAGCCGTATCTGCGTGAGGCGGTCAAAAATCCGGCTATTGACCTCAAGGCCGTTGCAGCGCTGGTGCAGCCGCGCTGTGAGGTGCTGACCGATCTTGCTGAGCGCGTAGACTTCCTCGACAAGCTGCCGGAGTACGATACGGCACTGTATGTGCACAAGAAGTCCAAGACGACGCTGGAAAACTCGCTGGAAACGCTGAAAACGCTCCTGCCGGTGCTGGAGGCGCAGGAGGATTGGAGCAACACAGGACTTTATGAACGGCTCGTAGCTGTGGCGGCGGAAAAGGAGGTCAAGAACTCCATCATTCTGTGGCCGCTGCGCGTGGCGGTGTCCGGCAAGGCGTCTACCCCGGGCGGCGCGACAGAGCTTTGCGCACTGCTGGGCAAGGACGAGTCGCTGGCACGTATCCGCAAGGGCATTGCCCTGCTGGAGCAGGTATAGTACAGAATAATAAAAGCGCCCCGCCGCGGCATCGCGGCGGGGCGCTTTCCGTTGGCTTCGGAAACCACCGGCTATGCCGGTGGAGGTGTCCCGTAAAAAAGCTTTAGCTTCAAGCATCGAGCGAAGCGAGTCGAGAATAACAATCAAACAAATTCGTATGCACTCGATAAAAGCGACTGATGCCCGTTTACGGGCGGCAGGGCATTTGATGCAAGTGAAAAATCATTCAGTGCATCTTTAGATGCCAGCCGGTAAAAAGCCCTTCTAGGGCTTATTCAAGCCTCCGGCTTAGCCGGAGGTTTTGACTTTCGGTGAGCATAAAGACACCAAGGGGGTTGAGATGGCGCTCCATATCTGGCCCGACGCCGGAAATGACTTGCAGCCCGGCGCGTGGTGCACTCATGCCAACCCCAGCGCCTGCATTTCTGCGGCTACAGAGGCTTCACAGCTGCGCATAGCGAGAATGGTCTGCTCCAGCAGCTGATCCAGTTCCCAGCCGAGGCGCTCCGCGCCAGTCTGAATGATGTCACGTGAGCAGCCGGCAGCGAATTTCTTGTCCTTATACTTCTTTTTCAGGCTTTTGAGCTCCATGTCCTGCACGCTCTTGGATGGGCGCATGAGCGCGGCGGACCAGATGAGACCAGTGAGTTCGTCGGCGGCAAAGAGAGCTTTTTCCATTTCCTCCTGCGGCTCTACATCGCAGCAAATGCCATAGCCGTGCGAGCAGATGGCGTGGATCATATCTTCGCCCACACCGCCGGTTTGCAGCAGATCAGGCGCTTTTTGGCAGTGCTGTTCCGGATAGAGCTCAAAGTCAATGTCGTGCAGCAGACCGACAGTTGCCCAGTAGTCGGCTTCATCCGCGTGGCCAAGCTCGTTTGCGTACCAGCGCATGACGCCCTCCACGGTGAGCGCGTGCTGAATGTGGAACGGTTCTTTGTTGTACTGCCGCAGCAGGTCAAGCGCCTGCTGGCGGGTGAGTTCGCTTTTGTGCATGAGATCGCCTCCATGTAGATTTACCTACGCGCATGGTAGCATAATAGCGCGAAAATTGCAAGTATCACAGTGCGCTGCCCTGCACAACATTGTCCTGTTTAAACCGGCGGCGGATGGTATTGAGGACGCGCTTTTTATCGGCGCTCCACAACGGCGCGATAAGGCTGCGCTTTGCACCGTCGCCGGTCAGGCGGTGGATGACGATGTTTGGAGGTAAAACGGCAAGGCATTGTTCCAGAATGGTGATATATTCGTCCAGCTCCAACGTGCGGAATTTTCCGGCGGCATAGTCGCGCGCGAGATCGGTGTTTTGCAGCACGTGCAGCAGATGGAGCTTGATGCCGTCTGCACCGGACGCGCCGATATAACGCGCGGTCTGCACCATGTCCTCCGGTGTTTCGCCCGGCAGGCCGAGGATCATGTGCGCAACGACTGAAACGCCGGCGGCGTGCAGCTCCTGAACGGCGCGGTCATAGACGGGCAGGGGATAGCCGCGGCGGATATGCTTCGCTGTAGCCTCGTGCATGGTTTGCAGCCCCAGTTCTGCCCAGACAGGCTTTTGCTGTGCCAGTTCGGCCAGCAGCTCCAGTACATCCGGCGGCAGGCAGTCGGGGCGCGTTGCAATGGAGAGGGCGACGACGTCCGGGTGGGCAATGGCGGCCTCAAAACGCGGCCGAAGGATAGAAACGGGCTCGTAGGTGTTTGTAAACTCCTGAAAATAGGCAAGGTATTTTCCACCGTGGTTTTTAGCGGACACGTGCGCCATGGCGGCTTCCAACTGCTGCCGGATGCTGCCGTCAGCCGGCACAGCAAATTCGCCGCTGCCGGTGCAGAAGATGCAGCCGCGTGTGCCGCACGTGCCGTCACGATTTGGGCAGGTGCTGGCGCCGCGCAGCGCGAGCTTATAGACCTTGCAGCCAAACTGCTGGCGCAGGGCTTCGTTCAGGCTTCGGTAGTACATACGGCCTCCTGTAAAAGCCGCACCGGCGGTGCGCCGGTGCGGCTTTTTGCCTGTGTTATGCCTCCATGATAGCCTCAAAGTGAGGACGGTCCATGGTCTCATTTTCCAGCAGATCGTCTGCGATCTGCGTGAGCTTGCCCTCATCCGCGCGGAGCAGCTCCTCGCAGCGGTCATACGCGCGCTGGATGATGGCGTGAATGGCTTCATCGATGTTCCCGGCGGTGCGCTCAGAGTAGATGCGGGTCTTTTCCATGCTGCGGCCAACGAAAATCTCACCGCCGGCGTCATAGCTGACCGGGCCGAGCTGGTCGCTCATACCGTATTTGGTGACCATCTCACGGGCCAGCGCCGTGGCGCGCTGGATGTCGTTTGAGGCGCCGGTGGATATGTCGTCGAGCATAAGACGTTCTGCCACACGGCCGCCGAGAAGCGATACAATGGTTTCAAACAGCTCGTTGCGCGAGGCGTAACTGTGGTCATCCTGCGGCAGGCTGATGGTCATGCCGCCCGCGCTGCCGCGCGGCACAATGGTGATCTGGTGTACCGGGTCCTGCGTGGGCAGGCGGTACATGGCTACTGCGTGTCCGGCCTCGTGATAGGCGGCCAGTCGCCGCTCCTGCGGGGATACGACGCGGCTGTGCTTTTCCGGTCCGGCGATGACCTTGATCATAGACTGCTCCAGATCGGCGCGTGTGATGGCAGGGTGCTCCCGCTCCACCGCCAGCAGCGCAGCTTCATTCATGAGGTTTTCCAGATCTGCACCGGTAAAGCCGGCAGTTGTTTTGGCAAGTACAGTGAAGTCAACGTCATCGGCAATGGGTTTATCCTTGGCGTGAACGCGGAGGATCTCTTCACGGCCGTGCCAGTCGGGCGCGCCGATGTAAATTTGCCGGTCAAAGCGGCCCGGGCGCAGCAGCGCGGGGTCGAGGATGTCTTTGCGGTTCGTGGCTGCCATAACGATAACGCCTTCATTTTTGCCGAAGCCGTCCATTTCGACAAGCAGCTGATTGAGTGTCTGCTCGCGTTCATCGTGACCGCCGCCAAGTCCGGCACCGCGCTGCCGGCCCACAGCGTCGATTTCGTCGATAAAGACGATGCTGGGTGCGAGCTTTTTGGCCTGTTGGAACAGGTCACGCACACGGCTTGCACCAACGCCGACATAGAGCTCCACAAAGTCAGAGCCGGAGATGGAAAAGAACGAAACGTCCGCCTCACCGGCAACCGCGCGGGCCAGCAGTGTTTTGCCCGTGCCCGGCGGGCCAACGAGCAGCACGCCCTTTGGCACGCGCGCGCCCATGGCGGAAAAACGCTTGGGATCACGCAGAAAATCAACGATCTGCTGTAACTCGGCCTTTTCCTCATCGGCGCCAGCCACATCAGCAAACGTGACCGGGGCGCGCCGGTCTGGGCCAAGCCGCGCGTCGGCACGCGTGAATTGCGACATGGCAGCCGGGCCGCCGCCGGCGCGGCTTTGCATTATAAACAAGATGAACAGGACCACTGCGCCGGCCAGAAGATACGGCAGCGCAGCACGATACCAGGGTGTGGGCGGTTCGGGCAGATAATCATAGCTCGTCAAAATGCCAGTGGCACTTTGCACGGCAATGAGCATGTCAAGGTCTTTGTGAAAGGTTTCCACATCGCCAATTTCGGCATAGACGCTGGCTGCATCGCTGCTCAGCGTGCGCAGATGGAGCGTGAGCGTTGTACCCTCCAGTGTGAAGGACGTGACCTGCTCATTTTGAAACTGCTCCACGACCTCGGAATAGGTCAGCTGCTGTGCCGTTTTGGGCGAGAGCATCCCACTGACAAGTACAAAAACCAGCACCACGGCCAGAAATACCAGCGATGGCGTATATGGAGATCTTGAATGGTTCAAGCAGGGCCTCCTTTTGCCCTTCAGTCCTGATAGACTGACGGCTTGAGTACGCCGACGAAGGGCAGGTTGCGGTAATAATCTTCATAGTCCAAGCCAAAGCCGACCACAAATGCAGCCGGAATGGTGAAGCACGCGTAATCCGGCGCCAGCTCGACTTTGCGGCCTGAGGGCTTGTCGAGCAGCGTGCAGATCTTGATGGAGTTTGGATTCCGGCGGCGGAACAGGTCGCAGATGAGCTTGAGCGTGCTGCCGGAGTCGATGATGTCCTCCAGAATGATGATGTCGCGGCCCTCAATGTCATGGTCAATATCCTTGCGGAATGTCAGTTTGCCGGTGGATTCTGTGCCGCCCTCAAAGGACGTGACGCACATGAAATCCTCCTGCACGGGGATGGAGATGGCGTGCGCCATTTCGGCAAAGAACGGAACAACGCCCTTGAGTACGCCGACCAGAATAGGGCACTTGCCGCGATAGTCTTCCGAGATCTGCGCACCGACTTCACGGATGCGCTGATGGATCTCTTCCTCCGTTACAAGAACACGCTCAATGTCCTGCATCATGTCAAAGGTATTAATCATAGCGACTGGTATCCTCTTTCTCTATTTTTATGATCAGGGCGTCGTCACCGATGCCTGCCATACTGGTTTGGTGGGCGCAGAGCCCGGGCACGGCCAGCACGCCGTGGCTGTCTGCCACAATGGGAAGCAGATCCCGCTGCGGCTGGGGAATTTTGCGGTCAATGAAAAGACGCTTGAGCGTCTTTGTGCCGCCGGGAAGACGGATAGTGTCGCCCGTGCGGCGTGGGCGGACGCAGAGCGTTGGCAAATCAACGACATCTGTGCGCAGTGCTGCAGCGGCCAGGCTGCGTTCCGCAGCGGTCAGAGCGGATGTGCGTGTACAGTGTATCCGCCCACCGGGGATCTGCACCCACGTATCCAGTGGAAGCGGAGTTTCCTGCCATCGCACAGGCTGGGTGGACGATGTAAGCAGCAACTGGCCATATTGCCGCATGGCGGTCAGTCCGCCCGGCAGGTCGCAGTGCACTGATGGATCATTTGCGGCAAGCAGCGCACAGACGGACTCGATGTGCCGGTGTGTGAGCTTGGAAACGCCGGCATCCAGCAGCAGTGCACGGATGGCACGGGTACGGATGGCCTCCGGCTGCGACAGAAAGGCAGAGCAGCACCAGCCGGCGCCGGACTTTGCGGCGTCCAATACAGCGCGTGCCTGCGCGTCAAGCAGAGCAGCGTCCTGGCGCAGCAGCTGCGTCATATGCAGCGTGCTTTGTGTAAGCGCTGGATTTTCTGCCTGCAGCAGCGGGATGACCTGCTGGCGCAGGCGGTTGCGCAGGCAGTTTGGCTGCGCGTTTGTGGAGTCCTCCACATGGTCAAGGCTGTGCTCGGCCAGATAGGCAAGCGCCTGCCGGTGGGTGCAGCACAGCATGGGGCGGATCAGTGTATCGCGCCGGACGGGCACGCCACACAGGCCGTCCAGACCTGTGCCGCGAAGAAGATTGAGCAGCACCGTTTCCAGATTATCGTCGGCAGTGTGCGCGGTGGCAACGATGCTGCCCAGTGACGCAAAAAAAGCATAACGCGCATGGCGCGCGGCTTCTTCCGTGCTTTTGCCGGAGCCAGCAGCCATAGCGGCAACGTCGCCGCCGGAAACAGTGAGCGGAATGTTCAGCGTTTTGCATAGCGAACGGACGAACGCTTCGTCACGTTCCGATTCCGCGCCGCGCAGATGGTGGTTATAGTGCGCCGCGCGCACGGTGATGGAAAGCTCTGATCGCAGCGCGCACAGGCAGTGCAGCAGTGCAACGGAGTCCGCGCCGCCGGATACGGCGCACGTGACAGTGCAGCCCTCCGGCAGATGCTGCGCACGCCAGAAGGAGAGAATGTCACGCCTCATGTTTCCACTCCAAATCGGAGAATGTGGTAAACTGCGGCAGCCATTGCAGCTTGACCGTGCCGGTCTCGCCGTGGCGGTTCTTGGCCACGATGCACTCGGCCACATTTTTTTCTTCCGAGTCTTTATTATAATAATCGTCGCGATAGATGAACATGACCGAGTCGGCGTCCTGCTCGATCGCGCCGGATTCACGCAGGTCGGACAGCATGGGGCGCTTGTCGGTACGGCTTTCATTGGCACGCGAAAGCTGGCTGAGGCAGATGACTGGCACGTTCAGCTCTTTTGCCATGATCTTAAGCGCGCGGGAGATCTCACTGACCACGGTGACGCGGTTCTCACTCGATTTTCCGGGTGCTGCGGACGTCATAAGCTGTAGATAGTCAATGAGCACCAGACCAAGATTGTCGAGCCGGCGGCACTTGGCGTTCATTTCCGCCACCGTGATGGATGGGTTGTCGTCCACGCGGATGTCGGTCTGACTGAGTGCGGACGAGGCGATGGAGAGCTTGCCCCAGTCCTCGTCGGTCAGCTGGCCGGTGACGAGCTTCTGGTTATCCACAAAACTCTCATTGGAGAGCAGACGCTGCGCCAACTGCTCGCGCGACATCTCAAGTGAAAAAAACGCAACGGTTTTCGTATATTTTTTGGCTACGTTCAGCGCAATGTTCAGCCCCAGAGATGTTTTTCCCATACCAGGGCGGCCTGCGATGAGCAGCAGGTCCGACTTGTTCAGCCCGCTGATCTTGCGATCCAGATCATGCAGGCCGGTGGACAGGCCCGGAATGGTACTGTCCGATTGCGCCAGCTCTTCCAATCGGTCATAGACGTTGATGAGCACCTTGCCGATGTGCTGCAAGCTGTCACCGGAATTTTCGCGGCGCAGGGCGTAGACCTTCTTTTCGGCGGCTTCCAGCATATCCTGCGCCGTGCCGCTGCCTGCATAGACCATATCGCTGATCTCTCCGGCCGCACCGGCAAGGTCACGCAGCAGCGCCTTGTCGTGGACAATGGTGCAGTACTGCCTGACATTTGCCGCTGTGGGCGTGATCTGCAGCAGCTGGGCAATGTAGTCATAAGAGCGCTGTTCGTCATAGACACCGCGCTCCTTCATTTTATCCAGCACGGTGACCGGGTCGATCTTTTCCGAGAAGTTGAACATCGCATAGATCGTCTCATAGATCTCACGGTTCTGACGCAGGTAAAAATCCTCCGGGCGGAGGATGCCGATGACGTCCGGCACGCAGCGTTCGTCAATGAGCATGGAGCCAAGGACAGACTGTTCAGCCTCCAACGCCTGCGGCGCCTGCCGTGTGAGTAATTCGTCCATACGAGTTCACTTCCTTCCAAAAACGGGAACCGGGTGTGCAGCGCGCGTTTGTTAAGATCAGGCCTCCTTGACTTCGACCTTGAGGTCAGCGGTGATCTCATAGCCGAGCTTGCACTTGACGGTGTATACGCCGGCAGTTTTGATGGGCTCGTCGAGCACGAGCTTGCGCTTGTCGAGCTTTACGCCCTGCTGGGCCTCAAGCGCCTCGGCAATTTCTGTGTTTGTGACCGAGCCGAACAGACGGCCTGCGCCGCCGCCCTTGGCAGTGACGATGACAGTGAAGTCCTTCATGCGGCTTTTGATGTCCATAGCCTCGGCACGTTCCTTGGCCTGCCGCTCAGCGGCGGCCTTGTCGTTCATACGCATGGTGTTGACGTTATCGGCATTTGCCTCCTGCGCCAGCTTTTTGGGCAGCAGATAGTTGCGGGCGTAGCCGTCGGAAACTTCGATCATCTGACCGCGCTTGCCTTTGCCGCGGATGTCCTGTGTTAAAATTACCTTCATATTCGGTAGGCTCCTTTCAGACGGTTTTTTACGGATTGTCATAGAATTTGTCAATGGCTGCGACCAGCTCCTCCAGCACGGTGCGCAGTGGTTTGCCGGATACCTGCGCGCCGGCAGTGGCTGCATTGCCGCCGCCGCCGAGAGCTTCCAGCACGACCTGTACGTTACATTCGCCGATCGAACGGGCCGAGATGATGACCTGCTCACCGGCAGGGTAGAGGACAAACGAGGTGAGAATGCCGGAGACGTTCAACAGCTCGTCCGCTGCCTGTGCGGCAACGGTGCGGGAGATGGTGTGCGGATAGGCTGCAATGGCGATCTCGTTGCGGTACAGGCGTGCAGCCTGCACGACCTGATAG
>CAKTXB010000010.1 GCA_934630555.1 uncultured Oscillospiraceae bacterium | reverse complement strand
CCCGCAAAAACCCCGCACGACCTGTAAGGTCGCAAAACCAAGGGGTCACGGGGCAACGCCCCGCACCCCCCCGCTTTGCGCCGGGGCGCAAAAAAAGAGCGCACCTCCCGGCGCGCAAAAAAAGAGGAGGGGCTTTCGCCCCTCCAAAAAATCAGATTTCCACTTCCAGCGTCTTCATGACCGCCGCGCACCGCGGGCACAGCCCCTCGGCGTCCGCCTTCGTCGAATGCATCCAGCACCGCGGGCACTTCACGCCCGGCGCGCTCAGCACCTCAATGACCAGCCCCGGATATGCCGTGCCGCTGCCGACCACGGCTTCCGTCGCGCCGGTCTGCTTCCCGGCCACCTGCACGTCGGACACGATGAAGATCTCCGCCAGCTTCATACCGGCCACCTGCTTCAGCGCCTCTGCCGCCGCGGCATCCTGTGCCGACAGCACCACCTGCGCCTCCAGCGCCTTGCCGATGCGCTTGTCCGCGCGCGCCGTTTCCAGCACGCCGTTCACATCGCCGCGCAGCGCCAGCGCCGTTTCCCACGCCGCCATCTGCTCTGCGCGCAGCGCATACTCCGGATAGCCCTTCGACATCTCGTTCAGCACCACATTGCGCGCGTCGTCCTCGGCTCTGTGCGGCATTGCCAGCCAGATCTCGTTGCACGTGAACGCCAGGATCGGCGCAAACGCCTTCGTCATCGCGTCCAGGATCATCCACAGCGCGCTCTGCGCCGACTTCCGCTCTGCCGAATCCTTCGCGTCGCAATACAGCCGGTCCTTCACAATGTCCAGATACAGGCTGGAGAGCGTCACCACGCAGAACTCGTTGATGGCGTGCGACACCGTCAGGAACTCATATTCCTGATACGCCGCCTCACACTTTTCGATCAGCGCATTCAGCTTCGTCACCACCCAGCGGTCCAGCTCCTGCATATCCGCAGCCGCCGTCAGCTGATTCGGGTCAAAGTCCACCAGATTGTCCAGACAGAACTTCGCCGTGTTGCGGAACTTCAAATAGTTCTGGCTCAGCTGCTGGAAAATGGCGTCCGAGCACCGCACGTCCACATGATAATCCGCGCTGCCGGCCCAAAGCCTGCAAATATCCGCGCCGTACTTCTTGAATACGTCCTCCGGATCCACGCCGTTGCCCAGCGACTTGTGCATTGCGCGGCCCTCGCCATCCACGGTCCAGCCGTGCGTCACGCACTCCTTAAACGGCGCCCCGCGCCCAAGCGCGCCCACGGCCGTGAGCAGGCTCGACTGGAACCAGCCGCGGTACTGGTCAAGCCCCTCCAGATACACCGTTGCCGGCCAGAAGCCCTGGTCGCGCTGCATGGACGCAAAATGCGTCGAGCCGGAGTCGAACCAGCCGTCCAGCGTGTCGGTCTCCTTATCAAAATGCCTGCCGCCGCAGTGCGGGCATACAAAGCCCTCCGGCACCAGCTCGTCCGCGTCCTTCTCAAACCATACGTTCGAGCCGTGCTTGCCAAACAGCTCCGAAATGTGTGCGATCGTTTCCTCCGTGCAAACCGGCTTGCCGCAGTCCTTGCAGTAGAACACCGGGATCGGCAGGCCCCAGCGGCGCTGCCGCGAGATGCACCAGTCCGCGCGCTCGCGGATCATCGCCTTCATGCGGTCAATGCCCCACGCCGGCACCCAGCGCACATCGTCGCACGCCGCGCACGCCTCGTCCTTAAACGAGTCCACCGAGCAGAACCACTGCGGCGTCGCGCGGAAAATGATCGGCTTCTTGCAGCGCCAGCAGTGCGGATACGAGTGCACGATCTCCTCCGACGCAAACAGCCGGCCCGCCTTTCTCATATCCTCCAGAATGACCGGGTTCGATTCCTCCACCAGCATGCCAACATACTTGCCCGCATAGTCCGTGTGGCGGCCCTGATCGTCCACCGGCACCACCATCTCCATGCCATACCGGCGGCACGTCTGATAGTCGTCCGCGCCGAAGCCCGGCGCCGTGTGCACGCAGCCCGTGCCGGAGTCCATCGTCACATAGTCCGCCAGCACCAGCCGCGAGGTCTTGGGCAAAAACGGATGCTGCGCCAGCATATTCTCATAGAAGCTGCCCGGATGCTCCTCCACGACCGTGTACTTTTCGATGCCGCCCACGCCCATGACCTTCTCCGCCAGCGCCGAGGCAACAATATACATCTCGCCGTTTTCCTCGTTCTTCACAATGGCATACGGCTCATCCGGGTGCAGCGCAATGGCAAGGTTTCCCGGCAGCGTCCAGATCGTCGTCGTCCAGATCACGAAGTTGAGCTTGGACTTATCGAGGTGCGAAAGCTTCCCCTGATCGTCCGCCATGGCGAACTTGACGTACACCGTCGTACACGGATCGTCCTGATATTCGATCTCCGCCTCAGCCAGCGCCGTTTCATCGTGATAGCACCAGTACACCGGCTTCAGGCCCTTATAGATATAGCCCTTTTTATACATCGCGCCGAACACCTTGACCTCTTCGGCCTCAAACTCCGGCGACATCGTCTTATACGGATGCTCCCAGTCGCCGAGCACGCCCAGACGCTTAAAGCCCGCCATCTGCACGTCGATATAGTGCTGCGCGAACTCGTGGCACGCCGAGCGGAAATCCGCCACCGACATCTCCTTGCGGTTGAGCTTGTTCTGCTTGATGATGGCCGACTCGATCGGCATACCATGGTTATCCCATCCCGGAATATACGGCGTGTAATGCCCGCGCATCGCCGCCGAGCGGATCATAAAGTCCTTGATGCACTTGTTGAGCGCATGGCCCATGTGCAGCGCGCCGTTGGAGAACGGAGGGCCGTCATGCAGCGAGAACAGCGGCTTGCCGTCGTTCTTTTTCAGCAGCTCGTGGTACAGATCCATCTCGTACCACTGTGCCAGCATATCCGGCTCCCGTGCCGGCAACCCCGCCCGCATCGGGAAGCCCGACTTGTTCATGTTCAGTGTCTTTTTGTATTCCATCATCAAAACTCCTTTTGATATTGTTCTCCAAGTCCTGCTCTTATCCTTGCCTGAGGCGCAAAAAAACCGCCCCAAGCCAATGCTCAGGGCGGCCAAAGCCGCGGTACCACCTGAATTTCCGCCAAAAGCGGACGCTCTTGTCTCCTGTAACGGGAAGCCCCGTCCGTGCCTACTCGGGATCACCCGTTCAGCCGGCCGCTCCAAGGGGATATTCCGGCTCCGCCTCCGCCGCCTCGCACCACCCGGCAGCTCTCTGTCAGCAGCAAAAACCGTACTTGTCCTTGTCATTGCGTATTTACCTCGGATAGTCTACCCAAAAAAAATGCGTTTGTCAACATTTCTGTTAGAAAACATATTGACTTGTGGCCGCCGCTGCTTTTTGTCGCACCTGCGGTGCGAAGTCACCGCTTTTTCCCCGGTGGCCGCACCACCGCGACTGTGCCTCCGGCGGATTTGCCGAAATCGGCAGGTGGGCGCTTGCCCACCGTTCTTTCCTCAGTGGCTGTGCCACTGCTCCTGTGCCTCCGGCGGCTGACTTTTTTCTGCCTTGCCAGAAAAAAGTCAGCAAAAAAGAGGCGCTGGAGCGCGTTTCGACTTCTACCGCACTACCACTACTGAAGCTATCAAACTTGTAACTAGTTGCAAACGAACGTACTCTCCTGCAAGGAACTACGTCTGCCCTGCTCGCCAGATAACTACCCTAACTTGCAAGTCGTTGCCTCAGAACAACTGCAAACAATCCCCACTACCTCAAAAACCAAGAACCCCGCCACGTTTTCGCCGGAACTGCCCCACCTAAGAACCAACTTCCAGCGAAACACGGGCAACAGCGAAGCGCCTTGCCCCGCAGTACCACGAAACAACTCCACCTCCCACCTCCGGCGCACTCGCTCGGCAGTGCCCCCACGCTCCCCCGGGGGATTAATCCAAAAAAGGGGGCCCGCAGGCCCCCTTTATTGGCCGTCGGGGGATCGTCAAGGGGGCCTCGTCCTCGCAAGCTCCATATCCTTCGCCCCGCCGCAAGCGGCAGGGCTCATCCATTCCGCTGCTCGTCCTCTCCAAATTGCAACCACTTCGTTGGGTCGCAATTTGGTACTAAGCCCCCTTGACCGCCTTTCTTTACACCGCCGGCGGCGCTTTCTTTCCCCGCGGGAAAGAAAGGGGGGCCGAGCCGCCCCCCTAGCAGGCACTGCCAGAATAAAATGCAAAAACCAAAGGTTTTGCAAAAACAAAGGGTATCGGGGCGAAGCCCCGCACCCTCCCTTGCAGGCACTGCAAGTAAATCGTAAAACCTGTCAGGTTTTGCAAAACAAGGGGTACCGGGGCGAAGGCCCGCAAAAACCCCCGCCCGACCTGTAAGGTCGCAAAAAACAACAGCCCCCGGGGCTCTGCCCCGCACCCCGCGCGCCCCATCGGGGCGCAAAAAGAAGCGCGCCTTTCGGCGCGCCCCTCTCTCACTTTTCAAATAAAAACACCCGCCGCAGCTGAGGCTGCGTTCCCGTCACCGGGTCGATGTTCACCACCATAACATCCTTCATATACTCGTTCCAGCGCTGAACATCCGGGCTTTCATTCTGCACCTTGCCGGCATACTCCATGTCGTCGCACTCATAATAGCCAAACAGCTCCGTACCAACGTTCCAAATGGAATAGTTGCGGATGCCGGCGCGGCGGAACACGTCCTTAAGTTCCGGCCACAGCTCGTCATGGCGCTTCACATACTCCTCCACGCGTCCCGGCAGGATCTGTGCCTTCCATGCAACACGTACCATTGCATTTCCTCCTCTTACTGTGCATCCAGACACGCCTGCTGCATCACCTGCTTCAGGCGTTCAATGTAATAGCGGTAGTTTTCCAGCGATGCCGACGGCGGCACCTGATGGTCCGCGCCCACAATATAGCCGCCCTGCCGCACCACGGGCAAAATGCGTTCAAACTCCGCGTCAATGGCTTCTTTCCCTTCGGCGATGCGCAGCTTGTTGAACCCGCCGATGAACTTGAGCGTCGGGAACTGCTTCCGCACCGCCACAATGTCCATACCCGCGTTCACATCCATCGGCAAAAAGCCGTCCACGCCCGCCGCCATGAAATTCGGAATGATGAGCTTAAAGTCGCCGTCGGTGTCCGTAAAGATGTTGCCAACGCCCGCTTCCTTCATCATGGGGATGAGCCGGCGGTAATACGCGCCCACAAACTCGTCAAAGAACTTGCCGGAGATCATCGGCCCGTTCTTGCCGGACAGGTCCTCCATAAAATACACCACATCCGGCTGCAGCAGACGGATCACGCGCATGAGCTTCGTCTGGTAGACCTTCAGAATGTACTCGCACATATCGTGCAGCAGCTCCGGCTCCTCGTAGAACGCAAACATATGCGCCTCGTCGCCCAGCAGCTCGCGCGGCACCCAGAAAAAGCCCTCAATGTTCAGCCGGATGGAATAATCCCCCCGGTCGTGTCCTTCCTTCAAATGCCCGTAGGCCGCGTCGATCTGCTCGTCTGAGAAATATTTTTCCAGCTCCTCATCCGCGTGCTTCTTGAGCTTCTCCCAATCCTCCGCATCGCTCACAATGGGCTTATACGGCAAATCGAGCGTCGAGCCGGTGTTGTGGATGTTCAGCCGGCCAAATACATCCTGCTTGATCACATAGTCCGGCGTCTGCTCCACGATCTTTTCCTCAAAACGGCGGAACGGCAGCACAAAATGGATCCGACGCACCGGGTCAAAGCCCAGATACGTTTCATAGTCCATCACGCCCTGCCCCCAGGCCTCGGGGAAGTACTTTTCTGCCTGACTGGCCTTGTTGCCGACCAGATCGTTCGTAATGTCGCGTGCTCCGTCGCAAAGCGCGGCCGGAACGCCCTCCTCCTTATAGCGCTGTGTGGTCAGGACCCACGGATAGAATGTTTCCTCAATGGCGCCGCGGTCGGCGCGCTGAAAGTCCAGTGTCAATCGTTCGCGTTCCCGGTTGGTCATGATGGCTCTCCTTTCCGTTTTTAAACCTCCACGCCGAATTCCTTTGCCAGTGCCTGCTGCATCAGGGCCTTGGGCGCGTCCTTGCCCGTCCAGATCTTCAGCCCGATCACGCCCTGATTCACCAGCATCGACAGTCCGTCCAGCGTGCGGCATCCCAGCGCCTGCGCGCGCTTCAAAAATGCCGTTTGCGGCGGATTCGGCACAACGTCGCACACCACCATATCTGCCCGCACGCTTCCCCAGTCAATATCCGGGCAGCCGGGGTCGGGATACAGGCCAATATTCGTGGCGTTAATGAGGATCTGCGTGTCCTCCGGGATCTTCACCCCCGCCGTCCAAGGCAGATATTCTGCCTTGGCCTCCGTCTTGTCGTTTATCACCTGCGCCAGCGCCTGTCCGCGCTCCGCCGTGCGGTTGATGATATGCACCTGCGCGCACCCGGCCAGCGCCAGCTCCACGGCAATGGCCTTGGCCGCGCCGCCCGCACCTAAGATCGTCACGTGCGCTCCGGCAATGGCAATGCCCGCGTCGTGCAGCGACTGCGTAAAGCCCTTGCCGTCCGTATTCGCGCCGCAGGCTTTTCCATCCTTTAAATACACCGTGTTCACCGCACCGATCAGCGCTGCGTCCGGGTCAACTGCGTCCAGATACTGCATCACCGCCACCTTGTGCGGCACTGTGATGTTCGCGCCGGCCATATGCAGGGCCTTCACGGCCTTCACCGCGTCGCCCAGATCCTCCGGATGCACCAGCGCGCCGTTATAGATCGCGTTCAGCCCCAGCGCACGAAACGCCGGTTCCATGATGACCACCGTCGGGTTCTCGTCAATGGGATCGCCAAAGCAGGCAATAAAATCTTTTCTGTAGCAGGCCTCTGCCATGCCGCTTCACCTCGGTTTTCAGATTATTTGCGGAAGATCTCCTTGCGGTAGTGCGTCATGTTGTCGGCGCATTCCTTGCCCACACGCACGCTGTCCTCAATGCGGAAGCCCTGCTCCAGCGCGGCGCAGCCCATGAAAATATCCACGCAGTACGTCATGTTTTCCTTTAAAACATAGTCGGAGTTGCTCTCGATCCAGGGCGGTTCGCCCTCCATCATGCCGGTGGCATGGCACGGGCCGTACAGCAGCCAGTCGCGATAGCCCTTTTCCTGCATAAAGCTAAAATACACGTCCGCCACATTGCGGGCATTGTTCCCGGCAAACAGCTGCGCGCAGATGCGCTCCTGCGCCTCATACGCCACCTTCACCGCGTCAATGAGCTTCTCGTTGCCGTTTCCAAAGAACACCGGCCGTCCAATGGACGACGCATAGCCCTCATAGCGCGCGCCGATCTGCAGCATCACCGCGTCGTCCTTGCCGATGACCTTCTGCCGCGCGCGGGAAATGGCCTGATTGCCGCCCTTGCCCGTCAGCATCCACATGGGATACGCTTCATTCTCCGCGCCATATTTATACATGGCCGCGCACGCAAGCCCGCGCACCTGCAATTCCGTCATACCCGGCTCGATCTGCGCCAGCGTGTCGTCAAACGCCTTGGCCGTGATCATACCGGCATAGCGCAGGCAGGCGATCTCGTTTTCGCTCTTCACCATGCGCAGCTCCATCACCATCTCGTCGCCGCGCTCCGGCTCGATGTCGCCGAATTTGCGCAGCGACTGCTTGAGCTCCTTGAACGTAATGTGCGGAATGAGATTATAGCCTGCAATGGCAAAGCGCTTCGGCGTCACGTGCAGCTCCTCGATCACCTCGGCAAACGTTTCCAGCTTCTCGCCCGGATACTCCGGGTTGGAAGATTCGCGGAATGCCGCGAGCCGGCGGATCTCCTTCACCCGCGAGCGGTCCTTTGCAAACGTATAGCTCTCCGGGCCAATGAGCAAAATGGGGTCGCCCTGCTGCGCCAGCAGCACGCCCGTCGTTTCAAACGACGGCCAGTAATCGCACAGATAGCGTGCAAACTGCGGTTCGGCCTCGTTGCCAAACGCCAGCAGAATGTCCACGCCCTCGCGCTTCATGATCTGCTGCAGCCGTCTGGCACGGTCAGCAAACTCGCTGTCCGGGATCATAGGTCTGTTTTCCAGCATAGTGTTATTTCCTTTCGTCATTCAGGTCGTTGTTGTAAGCTTAAAAGTCCAGCCAGCGGGCGGGATTGTGGATGAGGATCTCGTCGATCTGCTCGTCCGTCACGCCGATCTCGCGCAGCATGGGCAGGATGTGCGTCAGAATATGGTCATAGCCCCAGCCGCCATAGGCGTGCAGCAGCGTTTTCAGGCAGATGTCGCAGGAGAACAGCAGCTGCTTGCCATAGCCCCGGTCCAGAATTTTCCGAATGAGCCGCACGCGCTCCCAGTCGGTCACAAAGCGGCCGTTGCCCGGGCCAATATCCCACGGGTCGGTGTTGTTTTCCTTGCCGAAGTTGTCAAATTCCACATACACGCCCATGTCCAGAAGCCGGAAGATATAGTCCTCATTGTTCTGCACATCGCTGTGGCAGATGACCACCTTCTCCGGTGCAATGGCGTGCGCCTGCACGATCTTCATGGCGTCCAGCCCGCGTGTGCACCACGGGTTGATGTGCACCATCAGCGGCGCGTTCGTGCGCTGCTGCGCACGGCAGGCCGCCGTCAGCGAGCGCACCTCAAAGTCCGGCATATCAAAGTTCACGCCGATCTCGCCGATGTAGCCCGCGCGCACCCCGCTGTGGCCAATGCCGACCGTCAAATCGCGCACGATGTCGGCTTCCATATCCTCCACGCTCAGCTCCAGCGTTTTGGCGTCCTGCGCGCCGGCCACATAATAGCCGCTGCCGGTGATCACATTCAGCCCCGTGTCCACGCTGATGCGCCGCAGCATCTCCGGGTCGCGGCCAAGGCCATGGTTCGAGGCGTCCACCACCGTGCGCCCGCCGGCATACTTGAACGCCATGATCTCATTTTTCTGCGTTTCATAGTCCATCATCTGGACATTGTCCAGCACGGCGAAGTTGTTGCGCTTCAAAAGCCCCAGCTTCTCGATCGTCACCGGTCCATGCGCCGTGACCTTCGCGCTGATCTCCTCGGGTTCCGTGAAGAACACGCTCATGTCAATGAAAATATGCTCATGCGGCGTCACGATACCAAGCTCGCTGACATCCTTCTTCCCCAATACAGTCATGCATGACATATAAATAACCTCTTTCCAAATGTGCAGATTCGGTCCAATACTTGTTTGTCTGAAAGAAAGCCTGAAAAAGTGTCAAAATTTCGCTGCGCCCGCACGCATACCAGCCAGTGCGCTGCGCAGCGGGTTTGGTTGGAGCATGAGCCGGGCCGAGAGGCCCGGCTCATGTGTTCCCGGACTGTTATAGCACAGACCCGTTCAAAACGTTCAAATTAGTAGTTGTAGTTCTCCACGGTGTCCGGCCCAAAGACCAGAGCGTCGCCCAGCAGCAGGTCAATGCCGCCGTCCTCCGACAGGACGAACTGCTTGTCGCCGAGCTTGGAGGGGAACGTTGCGCCGTCGGAAACATCAATGTCGCCGTTCAGCAGTGCAACTGCCGACTCAACTGCCAGATAGCCCAGGTTGTTGACATCCCACAGAACGCCGTAGTTCAGCGGGTTCTCCTCGTCGAGGATGTAGTTCACAAGGCCCATCGGGGTGGCAAGGCCGGTCAGAACGACATCGGGCTTCGCGCCGACAATGTTGTTCCACGCAGCAGCCAGAGCCGGGGTGGACATGGAGGACGTGCCGATGACCACGTTGATCTGCGAGCCGTCCGTCGCGCCGCCGGACAGGGCGACTGCTTCGTTGGCCGCATTCTGTGCTGCGGTCTCATCCGAGCCCGGCGTCCAGATGTCGCCGCCGAGATAGCCGCTCTCGTCGCACTTGACGGTCATCCACGGATAGTTCTCAGCCATATAGGCTTCAATGGCCAGGATCCACTCGTTCTGGTTCGTGTCCAGACCCGAGCCGGAGATGAGCGCCACGCGGCAGGGTTTGCCGGCACTGCCCTTTGCTTCCAGATCCTTCACAGCCGCGTCCACAAGGCCCTTGCCGATGTCGGCAGCCGTTGCGGCGTTGACGTAGAACTCACGCGCCTCAGCCGGGGCGTCCGCGTCAAAGGTGATGACCTTGATGCCCGCATCCTTCGCCTTGTTCAGCGTGGGCACAATGCCTTCCGCGTCGCACGGAGAAACGATGATGCAGTCCACGCCGGCAGCGATGAAGCCTTCCAGGATCTCGACCTGCTTGGCGTTCGTGGCTTCCGACTGGTTCGGGCCGTCATAGACGAGCGTGATGCCCAGGTCGTCAGCAGCCTGCTGTGCGCCCTTGTAGCAGCCGTCGAAGTAGTTTTCACCCTTGAACTTCGGCAGCATGGCCACGGTGTAGTTGCCGCCCTTGCTCTCTGCCGGCGCTTCGTCAGCAGCGGGCGTTTCGGTCGTTGCGGGGGTCTCGGTCTGCGTCTGCGCAGGGGTTTCCGTCGCCGGGGTATCGGTCGTGGCAGGTGCACCGGAGGTGCAGGCTACAAGGCCGAAAACCATGACGAGGGCCAGGAACAATGCGATCGTCTTTTTCATTTTGGTAACTTCCTTTCATTGTTTATATCAAAGCCGAAGCCCTGATTACAAAAGAGTGGTTTCGCGGCAGGAGCCGCATTCTTTACGCGGCGCTGGCCTTTTTCTTATAGACCGCCCGCTTTTCGCGCTGGCTCATCACCTCAAACGCGATCAGGCTCGCCAGCAGCAGCACGCCCAGCACGATCTTCTGCATCGTCTGCGGCAGCAGCAGCACGTTCATGCCGCCCTTGAGAATGCCGATCACCAGCACGCCCAGCACGCTGCCGCGAATATCGCCGCGGCCGCCGTTCATGTCCGCGCCGCCCAGCACCGTGGCAATGATGATCTGCATGAGATACGAGTCCGCCGAGTTATACTGAATGGTGGAGAACCGCCCCATGAACACGAGGCCCGCAATGGAGAACACAAAGCCGCCCAGCGTGTAAACGATGAACTTGTTGCGCACCGTGTTGATGCCCGCAAATTTCGCCGCATCCTCGTTGAGGCCAATGGCATACAGCGTCCGCCCAAACGGCGTTTTCGCCAGCAGATAGTAGAACGCGGCTGCCAGAATGATGTACACGATAAACTGCGTCGGGATCCCGGCCACCGTGCCGTTGCCCAGGAAGAACGCCGCATTCGTCGCCGGCACGTTCGTGCCGACCGACGTGCCCAGCGTCATGCCCTCGGCAATGCCCTTGTAAAGGTACATCGTCGCCAGCGTCGTCACCATCGGCGGCAGCCGCAGCACCGCCACCAGCAGTCCGTAGAACGCGCCGCAGATCACGCCCAGCAGCGCGCCGACAAGCAGACCCGCGACCGGCCCGGCACTCAGCGTGACCAGACCGCCCACGACCGCCGTCAGCGCCAGCGTGGCGCACATGGAAAAGTCAATGCAGCCCGTAATGACCAGCAGCGTCGTCGGCAAAGCCAGAATGCCGATCTCCACAGCCATCTTCAAAACGTCGGTGATGTACTTGCCCGAGAAAAACGCCGAACGCGCCAACCCGAAAATCAAAAACAGGCCAATGCAGATAAGGACCAGCACCATGTTGTAGGTGAATTTGAATTTTTTCTTTTCCAGTGTCTGTTTCACGACTGCTTCACCTCCGCCTGCTTTTTATGAAGGAACGAGAAATTAAACGTCCGCAGCGCGCTCGTAATGACCGCGATGACAATGATGGCGCCCGTGAACAGGTCCGTCCAGTAGGTGTTGATGCCGATGTACGTCAGCGCCGGGCTCACAATGGACAGCAGCAGCGCGCCCAGCGCCGTGCCGTAGATCTTGCCCGAGCCGCCCGTGGCGCTCGTGCCGCCCACGACCACAGCCGCAATGACCGTCATCTCCAGGTTGTTGCCCACCGTACACGTCACGCGGTCGCCCGCCGTGGCCAGAACGCTCGCCGTAAAGCCCAGCAGCGCGCCGGAAATGATGTACGTCTGCACCAGCGTCTTGTCCACGTTGATGCCCGCGTAGATCGCGCCCTGCTTGTTGTTGCCAATGGCGTACAGGCGCTTGATAAACGGAGAATACTTAAAGAACAGGATCGCCGCCGCCAGCAGCACCAGTGCGATCACAACATAGCCGGGAATGAGGTTGCCGATCTTAAACTTGAACGAGAACCACGTCCAGTTGCTGCGCAGGTTGTAAATGGACCCGTCCAGCACCAGCAGCAGAATACCGTAAAAGATCTGCTGCGTCGCCAGCGTGATGACCATGGCCGGGATGCGGAACTTCACCATCAGCCACGCGTTCAGGCCGCACAGCAGCGCGCCCACCAGCATACCGGCCGGAATGAACACAATGGCCGGCACGCCGAGCTTGCTGATGGCCGCCATCACGATCGCAATGACCGACACGACTGCGCCAAACGAAATATCAATGTTGCCGGTAATAATGATCATCGTCATACCGATGGAAGCGACGAACAGATAGCTGAACGTGCGCAGCACGCTCATAATGCTCTGCAGGCTGTAAAACCCGCTCGTGCCGCCGCCCAGGAAATAGATCAAGATCAGGACAGCCGCTGTCAGGATGGCCAGAAAGCCCTCCGCGGTCAGACTTTTCTTTTTTGTCATGGGTGTATCACGTTCCTTTCTTTACGCCTTCGAGCCGACGTCTTCCAGCTCAAGCTCCAGAATGTTCTGCTGCGTGGCGTGTTCACGGTCGAACTGGCCCATGATGTGGCCGGAGTTCATCACATAGATGCGGTCGCACATTCCCAGCAGCTCCGGCAGCTCCGAGCTGATCATCAGAACGGCCAGGCCCTCCTTCACGAGCTTGCCCACGATGCGGTGGATCTCCGCCTTGGCGTTCACGTCCACGCCGCGCGTCGGCTCGTCAAGGATCATGACCTTCGGGCTCAGCGCCACCGCCTTGGCCACCGACACCTTCTGCTGGTTGCCGCCGGACAGGTTCTCCACGATCACATCCGCCGACGGTGCCTTGATGTCAAACGCTTCGATCGCCTGCGCGCCCATTTCGCGCTCCTTGGCCGTGTCGATGCGGCCGCGCTTCACCAGCTTGCGGATCTGTGGCAGCGTCACATTCTGCTTAATGTCCATTTTCGTCACCAGACCATACCGTCCGCGGTCCTCCGACACATACACCACGCCGTGGTCCATGGCGGAAATATAGTCGGTGATATGCGTCGGCTTGCCGTCAATGAGCACCTCGCCGCTGTCCGCGTGCGTAAAGCCGCAGATGGCGTGCGCCAGCTCCGTCCGCCCCGCGCCGATCAGGCCGCTCAGGCCCACGATCTCGCCCTTGTGCACATTCAGGTTGATGTTGTGCAGCAGCTTTCCCTGGCACAGGTCCTTGACCTCCAGGCAGACCTCGCCGATCTCCACCTCGGGCTTCGGATAGTACGACGACACCATGCGCCCCACCATCTCCGCCACCAGCATATCCTTGTTCGTGTCCTTGATGTCGTGCGTTGCAATGAATTGTCCGTCACGGATCACGGTCACGCGGTCGCACACCTCAAAGATTTCTTCCATGCGGTGGCTGATGTACACAATGGACACGCCCTGCGCCTTGAGCTTGCGGATGATCTCAAACAGCGCGTTCACTTCCGTTTCCGTCAGCGACGCCGTCGGCTCATCCATAATCAGCACGTTCGTGTTGAATGTCAGCGCCTTGGCGATCTCCACCATCTGCTTCTGCGCCATGCTGATGTTCTTGACCTTCGTGTCCAGATCCATCTTCGTGCTCAGGCTCGTAAAGACCTCCGTCGCCTTGACCCGCATGGCCGCATAGTCCAGCACCTTCATGCCGCACACCGTTTTGGTGATCTCGTGGTTCAGGAACAGATTTTCCAGGATCGTCATCTCCGCAAACAGGCTCGTTTCCTGATACATGATGGCAATGCCCATCTCATAAGCCTGATTCGGATTCGTAATGTGGATCTTCTCGCCCTTGTAGATCACATCGCCGCTCTCCTGCTTGTAAACGCCGGTGACGACCTTCATGAGCGTGGACTTGCCAGCACCGTTCTCACCACAGATGGCCTGCACTTCGCCTTGCCGGATCTCCAGCGACATATCCTTCAGCGCGTGCACACCGGGAAAGAACTTGTTGATCTTGTCCAGAACCAGTATGTTTTCCATGTGGATACCTCCCGTCATCAGCCCATCGGGCCGCTTTATTCTTATTCCGGATAGCCCAGCGTGGTCAGATACGCCAGATTCTTCTGGTTCACGTCCATGCGGCCATACTGCACCACAACGCCGATGTCGCTGCGGATGCGCAGGGAATACTGATATTCCTGCGGCATTTTAAAATCACCGAACACACCGGGGTCGTCCGTGTGGAACGCGCTGATGCGCTGCGCGGGCGCGGTGTAGGGAATGCCCAGGATCGGCTCGCGGTCCTCAAAATAAATGTCGATCAGGCAGTGCGCGTCCTGCTCGTTGCAGTTGAGGATCATGATGCACTCATGGCCCTCATAGTTCGGGTTATCTCCCTCATGCAGCGGCGGACGGTAGCCGTCGATAATATGCCAGCTTGTTTTTCCGGTCATTTTGTATTCCTCCCAGCTTTGTATCCCATTTTTGACATTTTCTGTTATCGGTAACATTTCATGTCAAAAAGCAAGCAGCCCGCACGCACGCCATGCAGATATGCGATCGCGAAAATAGCGCAGTCTGTTTCCGATATGTTATCGGTAACAGACTGGATAAAATAGAAAATCAAACCAGTTTTCAAGTCGGAACATTCATGCCATACTGTTTCATGACCTTCGCGGCATCCTTGCCAGCTTGGGAAAACGGATTTGATTTTACCTGCTGCGCCAGCTCTGTGCGGCCGGAAAAGCGCCGGGCCAAGCACAGGGCGGTTCGATGTGTCGGGTTGCTTAACAAATTGTTAACATTATGTTACACCGCTCCTTGCGGGAAGTCAATCGTCATTTCCCACAAAATGCGGCTCCCCTTTTCTCCATATGCGCCAAACATCCAGCTTCTCCCCGTCATTTTTAGTCATTTTTAACAAATGGATTGATTTTTTCCAAACCGCCCGTTATAATTATCTTGAATGCACGTTTTCAGGAGGTGATGGACTGTGGCCACCATGGCAGATGTCGCAAAACGCGCCAATGTATCCAAAATGACCGTATCCCGCGTGCTCAACGGCACCGGCTATGTGAAAGAAGAAACGCGCGCCGCCATCGAGCAGGCCATCGCCGAGCTGCACTACCGGCCGAATCTTCTGGCCAAGGCGCTGACCACGGGCAAAACGAACCTCATCGCCTATGTCCTCACCGACATCAGCGACCCGTTTTTCGCAAACACCTGCAAGGGCGTCACGCAGGAATGCACGCGCGTCGGCTACACGACTGTGGTCTACAACGCCGAAACAGTGGCCAGCATCGACAGCTTCGTATCCATGGCCGTGGACCGCAATCTCGACGGCGTCATTTTCCACCATCTGGACATCTCCCAGCAGCTGGTCGACTGTCTTTTGGAGCACGGCATCGAAACTGCGCTCATCGACAACGAGCGCGTGCTGCAAAATGCCAGCAATGTCTACTGCTCCGACTATCACGGCGGCGTCATGGCCGCGCAGCTGCTCTATGAAAAAAACTACCGCCGCATCGTCTGCGTTCAGGGCAGCTACCCCGACGGTATGCGCGTGCCATACCCCATGAGCTACACCGAGCAGTTCCAGAAAAAGATCTGGGAAGAGCGCACCGCCGGCTTCTATGACACGCTGCGTGCGCTGGACCTGCCGCTGTTCGGCGTCTACTACGGCTCCGGCTCCGCGCCCCCAAGCCTCTGCTTCCAGCGCGGTCAGCAGATCGCGCGCGAGATCCTGCAGCAGGACGCGCTGCCCGACGCCATCTACTGTGAAAGCGACCTCATCGCCCTCGGCATTCTCGGCGAGCTGCTGGAGTCCAAGATCGACGTGCCCAACACCATCTCCCTCATCGGCCACGACGGTCTGGATGTCTGCCGCTATCTCTATCCGCGCATCACCACCGTCGTCATGCCGCAGTTTGAGGCCGGGCGCGTGGCCGCGCAGTGCCTGCTGCGGCGCATCCGCCGCGAGGCCGGCTATCAGAATGCCGAGCTGCTGCCAACGCTGTTCTACGGCGACACCACCCGCAGCTGACGGCGCGCCGACCCTCCCCGAAAAAACTTTTTGCCCTCCGCCATCTTGACAATGTGGCGGAGGGCGTGTTATCATCGAAATGTGTTATCGGTAACATAACGCGTCACAGACGCGAAAATGAACAGGAGGAGAATCACTATGGGACACATTTGCATTCCGAAAAGCGACTTTGAGACCCGTCTGATAAACATCCGCCGCATGATGCAGGAAAAGCAGCTTGACGCGCTGCTGGTCTACGGCGACGAGTACCGCAAGGAAAACCTGCGCTACGTATCGAACTATTGGCCGATTTTTGAGCGCGGCGCGCTGCTGGTGCGCCCCACGGGCGAGCCGACTGTGCTCTGCGCGCCGGAAGGCGAGCAGGTCGCGCGCGAGATGAGCGTGTGGCCGGATGTGCGGCTCTTGCCGGACTTCCTGTGCGTCACCGTGCCGGATGAGATCGACTACCCGCTGGCCAAATACACCAGCTTCAAGGCGCTTGCCGCCGAGCTGCGCGCAGCCGGCAAGCTGGAGCGTCTCGGCGTGTGCGGCATCGACGCCATGAGCGTTGCGCTTTACAACAACATCTGCGCCGCCTTCGCCTGCGAGGTCGTGGACGCGAACGACATTCTCTTTGAGCTGCGCAAAACAAAATCCCCCGCCGAGATCGAATGCCTGCGCGAAGCCGCGCGCATCGCCGACGAGGGCATGAAAGCCATCATGGAAGCCGACATCATCGGCATGACCGAAATTGCCGCCTGCAGCATCGCCGAGGCCAAGGCCCGGCAGGAGGGCGCCGAGCAGATCATCTTCTCCGTGTTCGGCTCCGGCAAGCGCACCGCCACCATCGTCGGCCGCCCGTCGTATAAGATCATCGAGGACGGCGATATGATCATGCTGGCTCTGGCCGTGCAGTATGAAGGCTACGTTGCCACGTGCGAAGCGCCGTTCTTCGTCGGCAACGCCTCGGAAGAAACAAAGCGCGTCGTGGATGTGCTCATCCGCGCCAGCGCCGCCGGCCTGCCGCACCTGAAGCCGGGCGTTCCCATGAAGCAGTTCGTCTGCGCCGTGCGCGAGCACTTCCGTGCCGAGGGCCTGTCCGAGTTCGATGTCTATCCCCCGCTGCACGGCATCGGCTGCGCCGAGGCCGAAAGCCCCTACCCCGATGAAAACACCGAGCGCGTGTTCGAGGTCGGCATGACCGTCAATACCGACATCAGCCTCTTCGGCCTCCCCGGTGGCTCCAACCGCATCGAAGAGGGCTTCGTCATCACCGAGACCGGCGCGCAGACGCTCTCGCCCTACGTGCGGGCCTATTGTGAAAACTGGATCCAAAGTCATAAATAAATACCCTAAAAGGCCCGGCCGATCTGGCCGGGCCTTTTTAACGCCCGTCACCGCTTTTGCTTATCGCCCCTGCGGTGCGAAGTCACCGCTTTTTCCCCGGTGGCCGCGCCACCGCAACCGTGCCTCCGGCGGCTGACTTTTTTCTGCCTTGCCAGAAA
>CAKTXB010000009.1 GCA_934630555.1 uncultured Oscillospiraceae bacterium | reverse complement strand
GTCTGCGGCTGTTTTTGCACCCGAAAGCCAAAGTCTGGCCCCACTGGACAGCACCAAAATACAGGTGTATAATAAACACGTTCCAAACAGAATACACGCATCCCCCCCCCCCGGCGCACCACGCCTGCACCGATCGGGAGGGATCCATATGGCGATCGAACGAAATGCCGGGCGCGATCAGCTCGCCCTGCGCGACCGCAGTGTTGTCACCGTCGTGGCCCTCATGGCGCAGGAGCTTGTCGATTCATCGTTCCAGTACCACCTCATGAGCGCCAAAAAGAACGGCGTCACCAAACAGGAGATCACTGAGATCCTCACGCACGCCGCGTTCTACGTCAGCTGGCCCAAGGCATGGGCGGCCTTCAAAATGGCCAAGGACGTCTGGACAGACGACGAAACTCCGCAGGATACCAAGGCCGCGCACGCCGCCTCCATGGCGTTTTCCATCGGTCAGCCATCTGGCCGTCGAGGTGCCGGGCACGGAAACAAGCAACGAATGGTGCGAGCCGGTCACAGACGAGGCCTATGCCCGGCCTGCCGAGTAAGGAGGAACCACAAATGTCCAAAAAACTTGTCGCCTACTTTTCCGCCAGCGGCATAACGGCCCGGCTTGCCAAAACCATGGCCGAGGCCGCGGGCGCCGACCTGTTTGAAATTGAACCTGCCGCGCGCTACAGCGCCGCCGACCTCAACTGGCAGAACAGCAGCAGCCGCAGCAGCGTGGAGATGAACGACCCCGCCGCGCGCCCGGCCATCGCCAGAACGGTTTCCAACATGGCGCAGTATGACACCGTGTTTCTTGGGTTCCCCATCTGGTGGTACGTCGCCCCACGCATCGTCCAGACCTTTCTGGAGCAGTACGACCTGACGGGAAAGACCATTGTGCCCTTTGCTACCTCCGGCGGCAGCGGCATGGGTAAAACGGCGGACGTTCTGCAAAAAAGCTGCCCCGGCGCCACCGTTCTGCCCGGCAAGCGCTTTTCCGCATCCGCATCAAAAGACGAGCTGACCGGTTGGATCGCCGGCCTGCACGTATAAACAAAACAGGGGAGGAAACGATCATGATCTACACATCGCAGGAGCTTGAGCAGCGTGCCGTGCTGGACGCGGCGGCCCGTGTTTGCACTGCCGCCCGCACTGCCCCCAAAACCAAGGGCATGGACGGCATCGTCACCTCCGTCCTGACGGGCGAAGAAAAGCACCGGCTGGCCGAACAGCTCCGCAAGCTTGCACCGGAGCTGGACTACGCGTTCTTTGCCCGCGACGCCGATAACGTCGACACCGCCGACTGCGTCGTGCTCATCGGCATCCACGAGCAGCGCCGCGGCCTTGGCGAGGGCTGCGCCTACTGCCATTTTCACGGCTGTGCCGACTGCACGGAAAAAGACGGCCTGTGCGCGTTCGACGCGTTCGATGTCGGCATCGCTGTCGGCTCGGCAGCTGCGGCGGCAGCTGATGCACGCGTAGACAGCCGCGTCATGTTTTCTGTTGGCCGCGCCGCCAAGGACCTCCACTGGCCCGACGAAAAAGCCGGCCTTACCCTCGGCATTCCCCTCAGCATCACCGGAAAATCCCCATTCTTCGACCGCAAACCCCGAAAATAATGCAAAAGCACCTGTGCCTTGAAAACACAGGTGCTTTTTATTTTATAAAAACCCGCCGGTCATCCCCCCAATGACCGGCGGTATTTGCTGCCTGCCGCAGCACCCCAGAAATATGTCAGAATTAAATGGTCTCGACTTTGATCAGGTTCGTATTGCCCGACGTGCCGTTGATCACGCCGCCGGTGAGCACGATCTTGTCGCCCTTCTGCAGCGCCAGCGCCTGCTGCGCCGCTTTGCGCGCGTGATAAAACAGCACGTCCGTAGAATCAAACGTTTCGCACAGCACCGGCAAAACGCCCCAAGACAGCGCCAGCTTATACCACACAGCCCGGTTTGTGGCCATGCCCACAATGTCTGTCGGCACGCGAAAGCGCGATACCATCCGAACCGTCCGCCCCGAAAGGGAACTGACCACGATCGCTTTTGCACCAATGTCAATGGCCATGCCGCACGTTGCGTGCGAAATGGCGTCCAGCAGATCCTTGATCTGGAACTGATAGTTGCGGAAGCGCGTTTCGTAGTGAATGTGCCGTTCCGTTTCTTCGCAGATCTCTGCCATCGTCCGCACCGTCTGCACCGGATACTTGCCCGCCGCCGACTCGCCCGAAAGCATCACCGCGCTCGTGCCGTCATACACGGCGTTGGCCACGTCTGAAATTTCCGCCCGCGTCGGCCGCGGGTTCTGGATCATGGATTCCAGCATCTCCGTGGCCGTAATAACGCGCTTGCCCAGCAAACGGCATTTTGTGATCAGATATTTCTGAATGGCCGGCAGCTCCGCGAACGGCACCTCCACGCCCAAATCACCGCGCGCCACCATAATGCCCTCGCATTCTTCACAGATGGCCTCGATCTTGTCAACGCCCGCGCGGTTCTCAATTTTGGCAATGACGTCAATGCCCGCGCCGCCGTGCGCTGCCAGAAAGTTTTTCACATCCAGCACGTCCTGCTTACACGATACAAAGGACGCCGCCACAAAGTCCACATGGTTCTCAATGCCGAACAGCAGGTCCTTTTTGTCCTGTTCGCTCAAATATACCTGCTCCAGCACGCGCCCCGGAAAGCTCATGCTCTTCTGGTTCGACAGCTTGCCGCCGATCACCGTTTTGCAGTGAATATCCGTGCCGTCAATGGCTTCAACTTCAAATTTGACCAGCCCATTGTTCACCAGAATGGTGTCGCCCACGGCAAGGTCGTGCGCCAGCCCGGGATAGTTGACGCTGACAATGGTCTCGTCACCCTCTACCTGCCGCGTTGTAAACGTAAATGGCGCGCCGTCCGGCAGCGTGATCTCGCCGTTTTTGAATGTGCGGATGCGATACTCCGGCCCTTTTGTGTCCAACATCACGGCGATCGGCAGGTTCAGTTCCTCCCGCACGCGATGGATCATATCGATTTTTTGCTGATGTTCTTCATGCGTGCCGTGGGAAAAGTTCAGGCGCGCAACGTTCAGCCCCGCGCGGCACATGGCGGCAAACGTTTCCGCGCTGCTGCTGGCCGGGCCAATGGTACAGACGATCTTGGTTTTTCTCATGTTGGGGTTCGCTCCTTAATGTGACTGCTTCTCCGCGCGTTCCAGACGCAAAAGCCGTGCAAATGTGTGAATGATAAGCATGATGACGGACACGCTCTGCTGCCTCCTTACACAAAAAATCCATCTGTGCTCCCAAAAGAGCACAGACGGAGCCTGCTCCGCAAACAAAAAAGGCAGAACCTCTGCGGTTCTGCCAGAATGCCCTGCGGACATGAGCGCGCCAAAGCGCCTCCCGATACGAATAGAAGCCAAAGGGCTTCTATGACAGACTCCACCGCTCGTATCAGCGCTATTATACTAGCACGATTCCGCCCCGATGTCAACCCGAATGCTGGAAAAAGCTGTCTGACATAATCGCCCGGCGCGGCCATAGATTGTACGGGAAGTGAAAAAATGGAAGTGTTACAGCAGATTTTGCCCATCCTGCCGCCGCGCCTGCACGCGCCGCTGCTGCGGCTTGCCGCCCGGCAGCCCGAGGATATTCGCCTGCGCGCCGGCGAGGCGCCCGCAGCGCTCCTCGCTGGCCGTGAAATACAGCTCGACGCGCGGCCCGTCACCTGGCAGGAGCTTGAAAATACCCTCATGGCCGCCACCGACCATTCCTGTTACGCTGCGCAGGAGCAGCTGTGCGATGGCTTTGTTACCATCGCCGGCGGTCACCGCGTCGGCGTGTGCGGCACCGCCGTCGTACGCGGCGGCGTTATGACCGGCCTGCGCAGCGTCAGTTCGCTCTGCATCCGCATCGCGCGGCAGATAGACTGCCGAACCCCGCCGCTCACGCGCTCCGCGCTTTTGCTCGGCGCGCCGGGCTGCGGCAAAACCACGCTGCTGCGCGCCTGTATCCGCGCACTTTCCCGCGGCGGCGCCCGTGTGAGCGTGGCTGACGAGCGGGGAGAGCTGGCCGCGTGCGTGCAGGGCGTGCCGCAGCTGGATGTCGGCCCGTGCACGGACGTGCTGTCCGGCGGCAGCAAGGCCCACAGCATGATGCTCCTTCTGCGCGCCATGCGCCCAGACTGGATCGCAGTCGACGAGATCACCGCACCGGAGGATCTGGAAGCCATCCGACAGTGCAGCTACTGCGGCGTCCGGCTGCTGGCCACGGCGCACGCCGAAAGCCGAACAGCGCTGGAAAAGCGCCCGCTGTACCGCGACTTGCTGCGCCTTGGCGTATTCGACACCTACATCACCCTGGACGGACAAAAGAACTGGAGCATGGAGGAGGCAATGTAAATGCTGAAACTACTGGGCCTTGCCCTCATCGTCGGCAGCGCGTCTGCCGTGGGCTTCGGCTTCGCGGCCAACATCCGCCGCCAGACGGCGCAGCTGCAGGATCTGCGGCAGGCGTTCGGACAGATGAAAAACGAACTGCGCTGCCGCATGACCCCGCTGCCGGAGCTGCTGCATGGCTTGGGGCAGGACGTCCCCGGCCCGGTCGGCGCACTGTTCGCAGCCTGTGCCCGCAGGCTGCAAGCCGACCGGACAGGCCCGGTGCAGGCCGCGTTTGGCTTTGCACTCGACCACACGCCGCAGCTGGCGCTGCCCGGGCCGGTGCGCCGCGCGCTGCTTGGCCTTTCCATGACGCTGGGGCGCTTCGACGTGGAGGGTCAGTGCCGCGCCATCGACCTTGCCACGCGCCAGACAGACGCAGCGCTGGCTGAGCTTGAGCAGTCACGCGCTGCGCGCTGCCGCAGCTACCGCACGCTCGGCGTCTGCGCCGGCCTTGCCATCGCGGTCATTCTGCTGTAGCGCCCATGGATATTGACCTCATCTTCAAAATCGCCGCCGTGGGCATCATCGTGTCCATCCTCAATCAGGTGCTCACGCGCTCCGGCCGCGAGGAGCAGGCCACCATGACCACGCTCGCCGGCCTTGTCGTCGTGCTTATGATCGTCGTTGAGCGCATCGCCGACCTGTTCGCGCTCGTCAAATCTCTGTTCGGCTTTTAGCATGGAAACGCTCATCAAAATTGCAGGCGTCTGCGTCCTTTGCGCCGCGGCGGGGCTGCTCATGCGGCGGCATAGACCGGAACTCGCGTTCTGCCTCAGCGCAGCGTGCTGCGCGGCAGCCTTTGCGGCAGCTCTGCCTGCCGCCGAGCCGGTCCTGGCCTTCTTGCGGGAGCTGCAATCGCTCACAGGACTGGAAACGCCGCTGCTTGCGCCGCTGTTTAAAACCGTGGCGCTGGGGCTGCTCACGCAGATCTCCGCTGCCTTCTGCCATGACGCCGGCGAGGGCGCGTTGTGTAAGACGGTGGAGCTGTGCGGCACGCTTCTGGCGCTCTATGCCGCGCTGCCGCTGGCACAGGCTGTGCTGCAAACAGCCAAAACACTGATGGGAGGCTGATATGCGCCGCATCATTCTCATCCTGTTTGCCGCGCTTTTGCTCTGTGGCCCGGTGCGGGCGGCGGAGGATGTCGCCGCGCGGCAGGCCGCCGCCCTCGGCGCGGACACGCTCCCGGATGCGCTGGACGCCGATACCCGCGCCCAGCTGCAAGACGTCAGCCCCACCACCGGCGGCGACTTCTTAAAAACGACATTCTCCGTGTTCTCAAACGCCCTCACCGGTGCCCTTGGAAGCACGCGTGAGGCTGCGAAAACGCTCTGCGCCCTGCTGGCCGCCGTCATCCTCTGCGCCATGGCAGAAAACTTTGGCCCGGGCATTCCGGCCCGCGCCGTCACCATTGCAGGCGCATTGGCCATCACCGGCGTGTGCACGGCAAGTCTGCAAACCATGATCGGCCTCGCGGCAGACACGCTCGACCGCGTCTGCAATTTCACAACGCTTTTGCTGCCGGTCCTGTCCGCTGCTGTCACAGCCGCGGGCGCGCCCTCCGCGGGCACGGCGCTCTATGTCGGCTCCACACTGTTCATGGACGTGCTGCTCACGCTGATCCGCCGCCTGCTCCAGCCCATGGTCTATGCCTTTGCGGCCCTCGCCGCCGCCGACTGTGCCGTGGGGCAGGAGCGGCTCTCCAAACTCCGGGAACTCATCGGCTGGGTCATCACCGTCAGCCTCAAGGGGGTCATGTATCTGTTTACCGCCTACTTAACGCTCAGCGGCGTCGTGACCGGCGCGGCGGATGCCGCCGGCGTGCGCGCTGTCAAGGCCGGCCTTTCTGCTGCGCTGCCCGTCGTGGGCGGCATCGTGTCCGATGCGACCGAAAGCGTCCTTGCCGGCGCGGGCGCGGTCAAAGCGGCGGCGGGCGCGTTCGGCCTGCTTGCCGTGCTGGCCATGGGGCTTCTGCCGTTTTTGCGCATCGGCCTGCAATATCTCACGCTCCGCGTGGCAGCCGCCGCCGGCGGCACAGCGGGCAGCACCGGCCTCTCCGGCCTCATTTCGCATCTGGCCACCGCCATGGGCTATATGCTGGCCATGACCGGCTGCGCGCTTTTGATGGCGCTCATCTGCTGCACGTGCTTTTTAAAGGCGGCGGGCGCATGAGCGCGGGCCTGCGGGAATACCTGCTGTCCATCATTGCCTGCGCGCTGCTCACGGCGCTGTGTACAGCGCTTTTGCCAAAAGGCGGCGTGCGCCGTGTCGGCGGCTTCGTCTGCGGCCTTCTCATGCTGCTTTGCACCGTCCGCCCGCTGATCCGGCTCAACAGCACGACCATTGCGCAGGCCATCAGCCGCGCCGAAATGCAGGCCGAAACAGCCCGCACCGGCGTGGAGATCCGCAACCGCGCCCTCGCCGCGGCCATCATAAAGGAAAACTGCGAGGCATATATATTGGACAAAGCCGCAGAGCTTGGCCTTGCCGTGACCGCAAACGTCGCCGTCGCCGGCGAGGACACGTATCCCTATCCCGCCGCCGTGCAGCTGACCGGCGACCCGTCGCCGCAGCAGCGCCTGATGCTCACGCGCTGGATCGCGGCCACCCTTGCCATCCCGGAGGAGGCCCAGACATGGACGAACGAGTAGAATCGGGAAAGCCGAAAAAAACGCCGCTGCTTTCCAGCGTGCAAGCCCTTGCGGCGCGCCTTGGCAAATACCGTTGGGCCGCGCTCGTGCTGCTGCTCGGCGTGCTGCTCATGCTCCTGCCAGCCGGACAGAAGGCGGAACCTGCCATGCGCGTGTCAGACGCATTGCAGCAGGAGCAGCAGCTTTTGCAGCAGACACAGCAGGATCTGCAGGCGCTCCTGTGCCGCGTCGAGGGAGCAGGGGAGGTGCAGGTGCTGCTCAGTCTGTCCGCCAGCGCCGAGCACATCTACCAGACCGACCGCACCCAAAGCCGTGACGACGCCGCCGAGCAGTCCGCCAGCACCGTCGTGCTCCAGCAAAGCGGCTCCGACCGCACGCCCGTCGTGCGTAAGACCATCTACCCGGTCTATCAGGGCGCGGTCGTCGCCTGCACGGGCGCAGGCAGTGCCGGCGTCCGGCTGGCCATCACCGAAGCGGTTTCCAGCCTCACCGGGCTGGGGAGCGATAAGATCACCGTCATCCAATTAAAAGCCGATTAGGAGGAACCATCATGAAGATCTGGAAACGAAATGCCGTGATCGCCACCGTGCTGCTGTTCATCTGTGCGGGGCTCTATCTCAACTGGTCGTACACGCGCGACAAAACGCCCGACCTCACCGAAACGCTCAGCGTTGAGCAGCTGCCGGGCGACACAGAAACCGTCATGGGCGAGGACGGCGAAGCCCTGCCTGCCAGCGCCCAGTCCACCTCTGCCGCTGAATATTTTGCCCAGGTGCGCCTCAGCCGCCAGCAGTCGCGTGACAACGCCGTAGAGCTGCTGGAGCAGACCATCGCCTACGACGAGGACAGTGATCTCGGCACTTCTGCCGCCCAAACGCTCAACACGCTCGTATCCACGGCGCTCAATGAAGCGCAGATCGAAAGCCTCATCATTGCCAAGGGCTACGCCGACTGCGTCACCTACATCAGCGATGACACCGTCAGCGTGGCCGTCAGCGCCCCGGCCGACGGCCTGAGCGAGGCCGACGTGGCCCTCATTTCCGATGTCGTTACCGCCCAGACGGCCTACGACCTTTCCCAGGTGCGCATCGTCGAGGTCAAATCTTGAAAAACAGTTGAAAATTTCGCAGTTTATGCTACAATGTATCCAGTTAACATGAAGCGTACATTGTGGAGGGAGCAACATGGCAGAAAACCGTGAATACTATACCCAGCAGGCCGAAAACGGCTCCGTGCAGATCTCTGAGGATGTCATCGCCACCGTTGCCGCGTCCGCCATTCTGGAAACGGAGGGCGTATGCGGCCTGAGCGCCAACCTCACCACCGACATTGCCGAGCTGCTCGGCGGCAAAAAGAACCCTGCTAAGGGCATCCGCCTCACCGGCGCAAAAGAGGGCAAGCTCTGCATCGAATGCGACGTCGTGGCCAAATTCGGCGTATCCGTGTTCGAGCTGGCCAAGACCCTGCAGGACGTGGTCAAAAACAGCGTTGAGTCCGTCACGGGCCTGAGCGTTGAGCAGGTGAACATCAACATCTGCGGCGTGGCCCTGCCGCGCGAGGCAAAGAAGTAAGACAGAAAACCGGCCCTTTGCGCCGCAAAGGGCTGATTTTACAAAGGAGAAGACCATGACAAGAACCAATGCCCGCGAGATCGTCGCGCAGCTCGTATACGAAATGGAGTTCCGCGATGATGACGCGCAGGCCGTCGCGCAGGCCCTCCTGCAGCCGGACTATTTCCAGACGCTCAAAGACGAAGCCGACGTCTATGAAGAACAGCCCGGCACAAAGCAGTCCGCCTACATCGAGCAGACGCTCTGCGGCATCGAGGAAAAGCGCGAAGAGCTGGAGGGCTACATCCGAAAATATGCCGTGGGCTGGGAGCTCAAGCGCATCTCGCGCACGGCCCGCGCCATCATGCTGCTGGCCATGTACGAAGCGCTCTATGTCGATGACGTGCCCGTCAACGCCGCCATCAGCGAGGCCGTGGAGCTCACGCGCAAATATGAAGACGAGGACGTCGTGTCCTTTGTCAACGGCATTCTCGGCGCGTTCGCGCGTGAGGTCGCAAACGCATGAGAACGCTCGGCTTTGATACCAGCAACTATACGACCTCTGCTGCCGCGTTTGACGGCATGCAGGGGCAAAACTGCTCGCGTCTGCTTGACGTCGCGCCGGGTCAGCTCGGCCTGCGCCAGAGCGACGCGCTTTTTGCACATACCAAGCGCCTGCCGGAGATCGTCCGCCGGCTCATGGACTCGGCGGAGCGGGCCGATATTTGCGCCGTGGCTGCCAGCACGCGCCCGCGCGCCGTCGAGGGCTCGTATATGCCGTGCTTTCTTGCAGGCCAGACACTGGGGCAGTGCGTGGCGGAGATTTTAAATGTGCCGTTTCATGCCGTGTCGCACCAGCAGGGCCATATTGCCGCCGCGCTCTGGTCGGCCGGCCGTCTGGATCTGATGCAGAAGCCGCACCTGGCGTGGCACCTGTCCGGCGGCACAACGGAGCTGCTGCTCGTCACGCCGGAGGAGAAAAATGTCCGCGCCGAACGCATCGGCGGCACCAGCGACATCTCCGCCGGCCAGATCATGGACCGTACCGGTAAACTCCTCGGCCTGCCGTTCCCGTCCGGCAAGGCGCTCGACGCGCTGGCCGCCGGAACCGACGCCCGCGACGCGTTCCGTGTTAAGCTCGACGGCCTGCAATTTTCTTTCTCCGGCCTTGAAAACAAGGTGTGCCAGTTCCGTACCCAGGGCCACGACGACGCGCAGACCGCGCGCTACGCCATCCTCTCCGTCTGCCACGCCGTTACGGCGGCCACCGCCGCAGCGCAAAAGCAGTATCCGGGGCTGGAAGTCGTATTTTCCGGCGGCGTCGCGTCCAACACCCTTCTGCGCGCGCACTGCGCCGCGTTCCGCCCCGTGTTTGCCCAGCCGCAGTATTCCGCCGACAACGCCATGGGCGTGGCTGTGCTGGCCTATTTGCAGGAGGCGCATTGATGGAACAAAACGTCATCTCCGTATCGCAGCTCAATGAATACGTCAAGGGTTTGCTCGACCGCGACCAGCTGCTCTCCGGCCTCTATGTCCGCGGCGAACTGAGCAACTATAAGATCTACCCCTCCGGACACCACTATTTCACCCTTAAGGATGAAGCGGGCGCACTGCGCTGCGTGATGTTTAGGACCGCTGCGCTGCGGCTGCGCTTCCGGCCGGAAAACGGCATGAAGGTCATCGCCGCCGGCCGCGTCAGCGTATTCCCGCGCGACGGTGCGTATCAGCTCTACTGCGAGGCCATGACGCCCGACGGCGTGGGCGACCTCTACGTTGCCTTTGAGCAGCTCAAACAGAAGCTCCAGGCCGAGGGGCTGTTCGACCCGGCCCATAAAAAACCACTGCCGCTTTACCCGCAGACCATCGCCATCGTCACCTCCGGCGCAGGCGCAGCCATCATGGATATGCTGCGTATCCTCAATCGCCGTTACCCCCTGTGCAAAGTCAAGCTCCTGCCTGTCCGCGTGCAGGGCGCGGAAGCCCCGGCAGAGATCGCCGGCGCCATCCGCTACGCCAACCGCTACCATGTGGCCGACCTCATCATCACCGGCCGCGGCGGCGGCTCCATCGAAGATCTCTGGGCGTTCAATGACGAGCGCGTGGCAAGGGCTATCTACGATTCTGAAATTCCCGTCATCTCCGCCGTTGGCCACGAGCCGGACGTGACCATCAGCGACTTTGTCGCCGATGTCCGCGCGGCGACCCCGTCCAACGCCGCGGAGCTGGCCGTACCCGACCAGCTGGAGCTGCGTCAGCGGCTGCTCACACTGCATACCCGCATGGGTCAGGCCGCGCAGAAGCAGCTGCGCTTTTTGCGCCAGCAGGTCGACCATCTCGCGCAGAAGCGCGTGCTGCAAAAACCGGAAAACTATCTCGAAGACAAACGCGTGCTGCTCGACCACGCGCAGCAGCGCCTGTCTGCCGCCGCGCAGCAGTGCCTCGGCGAAAAGCAGCGCCAGTTCGTGCAGTTGGCCGCCAAGCTCGACGCCATGAGTCCCCTTAAGGTGCTCGCGCGCGGCTACAGCGTCGTCCGCGCACCCGACGGCAGCGTCGTGCAAAGCGCCGCGCAGGTGCAGCCGGACGAGATCATCACCATGCAGATGCACAAGGGCCGCATCACGGCGCGCGTGCTGGATACAAAGGAGGACGCATGAGTAAACAGGAACCGCTGACATTTGAGCAGTCGCTCACACGGCTCGACGCGATCGTCAAGCAGATGGAGCAGGGCAATGTGCCGCTGGAGCAGGCACTGGCGCTGTTTCAGGAGGGCACGGCCCTCATCCGCAGCTGCAATGATCAGCTGGACAAGGCCCAGCTTACGGTCGTCAAACTGATGAAAACGCCGGATGGCACCCCGGCGGAAACGGAGTATGTGCGTGATGAATGATTATAAGACCCATATGGAAACCTACCGCGCCGCGGTAGAGGATCATTTGAACAGCCGCTTCACCAGCCAGCAGCTGCCGCAAAAGCAGTTGTTCGACGCCATGCGTTACAGCCTGCTTGCCGGCGGCAAGCGCATCCGCCCTGTGCTCGTGCTGGAGTTCTGCCGCCAGTGCGGCGGCGACTGGCACGCGGCCCTGCCGTTCGCGGCGGCCATTGAGATGGTGCATACCTACAGCCTCATCCACGACGACCTGCCGTGCATGGACAACGACGACTACCGTCGCGGCCGCCTCACGAACCACAAGGTGTTCGGTGAAGCCAACGCCGTTCTGGCGGGCGACGCGCTGCTCACCGCTGCGTTTGAAACGCTGGCCTCTGCCGATGCCGCGCCGGAGCGCATCGTGTCCGCTGTGCGCATTTTGTCCACCGCGGCAGGGGAGCTTGGCATGGTCGGCGGCCAGGTCCTGGACCTTGCCGGAGAAAACCGCACGCTCACCGAGCAGGACGTCTGCACCATCCACACGCTCAAGACCGGCGCGCTCATCCGCGCGGCCTGCCAGCTGGGTGTTGCCGCGGCAAACGGCACGGACGTACAGATGGAAGCCGCCCGCGTCTACGCCGAATCCCTCGGCATGGCGTTCCAGATCCGCGACGATATGCTCGATGTCCTTGGTGACGCCGAAAAAATGGGCAAGCGCACCGGCATGGACGAACATAAAAACACGTTTGTCACGCTCTACGGTGTTGGCCGCTGCGCCGAGCTTGTGGAAGAGCATACCAAACGCGCCTGCGCGGCCCTGTCTGTTTTTCCGGACGCGCAGTTCCTCGACGACCTCGCCGCCCGCCTCGCTCTGCGGGAATATTAAGGCAACATCGCACAATTTCGTCCGTGCGCTTCGGCGGATCTTTTCCGCCGATCCTGCTTGCCGAATTGTACGGTATTGTCTAAAAAAAGCGAAGCAAAAGCGCCGCTGCATAAAATGCAGCGGCGCTGAGCGTGTCAAAAAAGCATTTTTGACACGCTCTCAAACGCGAACCGCTGCGCTGGGTCCACGTTTGAAAAGGCTTGCAGTCCTCTGCGCGCATAATTTTTGCGCCTTTGGCGCAAAAATTCCACACTTGTGGACTGTAAAGTATTTTCGGCGACGTACACGCCGCCGCCGAAAATGATCCGGACTCTTTTCGCGCCTGCGGGCGCGAACTCTGCGAGGCTTTTTTGACAGACTGAGCGCCGCTGCATTTTATGCAGCGGCGCTTTCATCATTTTAAAGCGCTATTTCCAGCAACACCAGATCGACCCCCGGGATGCCATTGAACGTTGTCGGCACGATCCCGGCCTCACGGTACCCCAGCTTGTGATACAGCGCCCGCGCCCGCCGGTTGATGGCGTTCGTGTCCATCCGCAGCACCCGGCAGCCGAGCCTGCGCGCATAGTCCTCATAAAACGCAACGAATGCTGAGCCAAGTCCGCATCGTTCCGCGTCCGGCCGGATGGCCAGCGTGTGCAGCACGCACACCTCCTCCGGCGCTGCCGCAAACTGCCATGCGCCCTGCGCATATACATCCACCTGCGTCTGGTTGAGGATGGCCGCCCCCAGAATGCGCCCGTTCTCCTCCAGCACAAACAGATCGCCGCGCGCCAGTGAAGCCTCCGCCGTGGCCTGCGTCGGGTAAACGCCGCGGATCCACCCGACATTTGTCTCCCGTTCCTCCGCGTCCAGCACGGCGTCGTAAACGGCTGCAACGCCCAAAATGTCCTGCGCCTTCGCCTTGCGAATATGCATATGCACGCCCTCCGCTTCCATAGATTTTCCAACAGTATATCCGATATGCCGCCGCATTTCCATACACTGCCGCACAGAAAAAATCCCGTCCGCCGCAGAGCCTTTTGTGAATATTCACTTGTATATTCATGAATCCTGTGCTATACTGCATCTTAACAATGGCGCAGTATCCTAGTCGGCGCCGCCGTTTTTGAGGAAGGGCCTAAAAATCCTTACAAGGGCACAACTATGAATCCCGTGGTGTCTGCTTCTTACGCCCAGTTTGGGGTGGATGCTGGGGGGAGGCGTTCTACGCCTGCGGGCCACAGGGCTGCTCCCAATGGCATGGGAATCCACGACCCTGGGCCTGTGGAGACCGGATATTGTGCAGAAGCGTACTCCCATTGCGGTTTCAGCGACTTCTGTACGATCCCGGATACGAACCTGCAATGCGGTGCTACCCGGCTTTAAAGCCGTGAACGCTGTGTGCAGCGTAGCCTGCCTTGCGTGAACCGACAGGGAAAGAGGAGCCAAGCGGCAGTTCTCATGGCCTTGAGTCCATGCCGATATTCTCTTGAAAGTCTGTTTGCAAAAGAGGATAGAAAACGGACGGCACTGTTGTGGAAAGCACCTAGGCTGTCTTAAAACGGGCAGATATGGGATTGCGGTACGGACTAAGTGGCAATCGGGTACCGGTCATGGAAACAGTCCGGCCTGGGCATCAAAGGGAAACCGCCTGCACGGCGACGGCAGGCTGCCCTCGGGGAAAACAAACCCGACCTAAGCCGTAAGATTAACCATATCTGCCGCCATTGTATTTTCAGCCAGGATCGCCTGAATATGTTTCATTTCTGCAGGACTTTTCAAAAGACCTGTTATTTTTGGAGGGATCCCAGTGGGCCAGTCAAAGAAGGGACGGGGGAAGAAGTCCGGGCCGGATTATCAGTGGATCGTACTGATCTTCGCGCTGACCATGGTCATCTCCGCCGTCATGAGCCTTGTGTCCTCGCAGCTGCTCGGCAGCGCCGGTATGGCGCTTTCGTTTGTCATTCTGATCGGCATCGTCCTCATCGGCATCGTGTTTGACATCATCGGTGTGGCCGTTACCACGGCGGACGAGACGCCGTTCCACGCCATGGCTTCGCGCAAGGTGCCCGAGGCGCGCGAGGCACTGCACCTCATCCGCAATGCCAACCGCGTGTCGTCGTTCTGCAACGACGTTATCGGTGATATTTGCGGCGTCATCTCCGGCTCTGCCTCAGCAGCCATTGCTGTGCGCATCATAGCAGCCGGCGTTGGCGGCACACAGATGATCGTTGATCTGCTTATGTCTGCCCTTGTGGCCGCGCTTACCGTCGGCGGCAAGGCCTTCGGCAAGACATTCGCCATCGGCCAGAGCACAAAGATCGTGCAGATGACCGCGCGCATCCTGCATTTTTTCAAGACCCTTCCGAACCTGCTGCGCAAAAAACAGAGAAAATAATCGGAGAACCATATCTGGATATGCTGGAAACTATACATTCCCGTGACGACCTGCTGCATCTCTCCAAAGAAGAGGACGCAGCGCTCTGCGCGGAGATCCGCTCGTTTTTAATTGAAAATCTCTCCCACACCGGCGGCCACCTGGCCTCCAATCTCGGCATTGTCGAAACCACGCTGGCCATCCACAAGGTGTTTGACACCCGCACCGACCGCCTTGTGTTCGACGTTGGGCACCAGGCCTACGTCCATAAGCTGCTCACCGGCCGCATGGACGGCTTTTCCGGCCTGCGCACGTTCGGCGGGATGTCCGGCTTTCCCAAACCGTCGGAAAGCGAACATGACGCGTTCATTGCCGGTCATGCCTCCAACGCCGTTTCCGTGGCGCTCGGCATGGCCCGCGCGCGGACGCTGCAGCATGAAAGCTATAACGTCATCGCCCTGCTTGGCGACGGCGCGCTCACCGGCGGCCTTGCCTATGAGGGCCTCAACAACGCCGGCGCCAGCCGTGAGCCGATGATCGTCATTCTCAACGACAACGGCATGTCCATCACCCCCAATGTCGGCGCCATTGCGCGCTATCTTGGCCAGATGCGCCTGCGGCCGCGTTATTTTGAACTGAAGCTGCTCTACCGCCGCATCACGTCCAAGATCCCCGGCGGCCAGAAGCTATACACCTTTACCCACAAGCTCAAGGCGCGCCTGCGCCGCCGCATTTTGGGAAAAACCATCTTTGAACACATGGGCTTTACGTATCTCGGCCCAGTCGATGGCCATGATGTCGAGCGTATCACAGAACTTCTGCGCGCCAGCATCGCGCTGCAGGAGCCGGTGCTGCTGCACCTCATCACGCAAAAGGGCCGCGGCTTTGCTCCGGCGGAGCAGACGCCCGAGGATTACCACGGCGTCGGCAAATTCGATCCCGTGAACGGCCACCCCTATGGCCGTACGAAAAACACGTTTTCTGCGGCTTTCGGCGCAGAGCTGTGTACCATGGCGGCCCACGACGCGCGCCTGTGCGCCATCACAGCGGCCATGCAGTGCGGCACGGGCCTCAAGGGCTTTGCCGCCGCGTTCCCGGAGCGCTATTTTGACGTCGGCATTGCCGAGGGCCACGCCGTCAGCATGGCCGCCGGCATGGCCGCGCAGGGCATGGTTCCCGTTGTCGCCATTTACTCCACGTTCCTGCAGCGCGCGTTCGATATGCTTTTGCACGATGTTGCCATCCTGCAGCTGCACGTCGTTTTTGCCGTAGACCGCGCCGGTCTCGTCGGCGCTGACGGTGAAACGCACCACGGCATGTTCGATGTGGCCTACCTGCGCGATGTGCCGGGAATGCAGGTGTTCTGCCCGGCAAGCCTTGCCGAGCTGCGCGTCATGCTCTGCACCGCCGTGCAGGACTGCACCGGCCCGGTCGCCGTGCGCTATCCCACGGGCGGCGAGGGCGCGTATACCGACTGCCACACCGACTCCCATATCCTGCCCGGCACGGACTGTACGCTCGTGACCTATGGTACGCTCTATAACGAAGCACAGGAGGCCCGCAGCCTCTGCGCCGTGCATGGCGTTTCGGTCGAACTCATTAAACTCCCATCCGTCGCACCGCTGGATCTGGCCTGCATCACGGCCTCTGTGCGCAAAACAGGCCGCATCGTCGTGGCCGAGGAGGTGTCGGCGCACGGCTGCGTGGGGCTGGATATTCTGGCCGGTCTTGAAAGCAGCGGTGTTCCGGCCGTCAGCCGTCTGTGTAACCTTGGAGGCGCCTTTGTGACCCACGGCACGCGCGCACAGCTGCTGCACGCCTGCGGCCTTGACGCGCAGGCTATCTGCAATACCATTTTGGAGGAAACGCCCCATGAAGCATAAAAAACGCCTGGACGTCCTGCTCACCGAGCGCGGCCTTGCCGGATCCCGCGCCAAGGCGCAGGCTGTTATCATGAGCGGCGCGGTCTATGTCGCCGGCCAGAAGGCCGATAAGGCCGGGCAGGAATACGAGGAAACTGCTGAGATCGAAGTGCGCGGCAGCGCCTGCCCCTATGTCAGCCGCGGCGGCCTCAAGCTCGAAAAGGCCCTGCGCGACTTTGGCGTCGATCCCACAGGCTATGTGTGCAGCGACTCCGGCGCGTCCACCGGCGGCTTTACCGACTGTCTGCTCCAGCAGGGGGCAAAAAAAGTTTTTGCCATCGACGTGGGCTACGGTCAGCTGGCATGGAAAATACGGGAAGACCCCCGCGTCGTCGTCATGGAGCGCACCAACATCCGCTACGTCACACCCGAAGACCTTGGTGAGCCGCTCGATCTGTCCGTTATCGACGTGTCGTTCATCTCCTTGAAGATCGTCCTGCCTGCCGTCCGCAGGCTCCTGCGCGAGAGCGGGCAGGTGCTCTGCCTTATTAAACCCCAGTTTGAAGCAGGCCGCGAAAAGGTCGGCAAAAAAGGCGTCGTTCGCGATGCCGCTGTGCATGAAGAGGTCCTGAACGGCTTTTTGCAGCTGGCCGCCGAACAGGGCTTCACGCTCCGCGGCCTCACGTTCTCCCCGGTCAAAGGCCCGGAGGGCAACATTGAGTTCCTCGCGCATCTTTCACTTCAGCCGGGTCCTGCCATCGTGCCCGATGTGCCGGAGCTGGTGCAGCAGGCGCACGAAACACTGAAAGGATAACGCCATGAAGATCATCCTGATGCCAAATCCCTATCGCGACAAACAGTTCAAAACCGTCCGCGAGGCGCGGCGTATCCTCGAAGCGTGCGGCGCGGAGGTCAAACTCTGTCTGCCGTTCGATGTGGACCGCGACCTGCCGCTGCCGGACGGCCTCGTCTTTGACGACCTCAAGACCCAGCTGCGCGGCGCGGATATGCTCGTCTGCTTTGGCGGCGACGGTACGATCCTGCACGCTTCCAAGCTGGCCATTGCCAACCATCTTCCTATCCTTGGCGTGAACATTGGCACCATGGGCTTCATTGCCGAGCTGGAATCCGGCGAGCTGGAGCTGCTGCGCAAAATTCCGCAAAAGCAGTACACGCTCGAGCCGCGCACCATGCTTGACGTCACCGTCACCGGCGCCAGCGGCCAGGTGCTGCTGCGCGAAACGGCCCTCAACGACGCTGTGATCACCAAGGGCGCCATTGCCCGCGTCGTGCAGATGTCCATCCACTGTGACGGCGTGGAGGCCGCCAACTTCTCCGGCGACGGCGTCATCCTCTGTACGCCCACCGGCTCCACAGCCTACTCGCTTTCCGCCGGCGGCCCCATCGTCGAGCCTGCCGCGAAAAACTATCTCATCACCCCCATCTGCGCCCATGCCATGCAGGCCAAGAGCATCGTCGTCGCCCCCAAGCGCGTCGTGGATGTCTACATGGGCAAGGTC
>CAKTXB010000008.1 GCA_934630555.1 uncultured Oscillospiraceae bacterium | reverse complement strand
ACGCAGAGGCAGTCGCCGCGGCAAAGGAAAAGGGCGTGGAGCTGGCGGATGCCGCCGAAAAGACGTGGGGCAATGCGCTCTATGCCTGCTTTGACCAGAAGGTCGAGGAGCAGCTCGTCCAGCCGACATTCATCACCATGTACCCGGTGGAGGTTTCGCCGCTGACGAAGCGCAGCCCCGCCGACCCGCGCCTGACGGAGCGCTTTGAACTGTTTATTTGCCGCTGCGAGCTGGCAAACGCCTACTCCGAGCTGAACGACCCCATCGACCAGCGCGGCCGGTTTATGAAGCAGGTCGAGCAGCGCGAACGCGGCGACGATGAAACCGAAATGCTCGACGAGGATTTTCTCACGGCTCTGGAATACGGTATGCCGCCCACAGGCGGCATGGGCATGGGCATTGACCGCGCAGTCATGCTCTTCACCGGCGCGGATTCCATCCGTGATGTCATCCTGTTCCCCACAATGAAGCCGCTTGACTCTGACAAGAAGGTTGAAAAGCGTGTTGAGGCTCCTGCGGCGGCTGCTCAGGCGGCTCCTGAAGCCCCCGAAAAAATTGATTTTTCCAATGTGGAGATCGAGCCGCTGTTCAAGGATTTCGTGGATTTTGACACCTTCGCCAAGTCCGATTACCGGGCTGTGAAGGTTAAGGAATGCGAAGCTGTGAAGAAGTCCAAGAAGCTCTTAAAGTTCGTTTTGGACGACGGAAGCGGCGTGGATCGGGTCATTTTGAGTGGTATTCACGAGTATTATGAGCCGGAGGAACTGGTCGGAAAAACGTGCGTCGCCATTACAAATCTGCCGCCGAGACCCATGATGGGGATTGCCTCTGAGGGTATGCTCATCTCCGCCGTGCATCACGAAAACGGCGAGGAACGGCTGCACCTTCTGATGCTCGATCCGCACATTCCGGCAGGCGCAAAGCTCTATTAAAGAACACATCAAAACAGGCGACCCATGTGGGTCGCCTGTTTTTGTGTGAAATGTGGGCTTTATGCGCGAATGGCATACACAACATGTGAGAGCTGTGCTATAATCAAAGGGGTATTTTTTATAAAGAGAGGGATGTCTATGCGATTGCACTGTGCGATCGTGGAGGATATTGCGGAGGAAGCACAGCTGCTGGCACGCACGTTGGACGCGGCGGCGTGTGCCGGCTGTACGATCTCCAGTGTACTGTTTTCCAGTGGAGAGGCGTTTTTGGAGTCCTGTCAGGCAGGGCTGACCTTTGATGTGGTGTTCCTGGATGTATGTATGCCGGGGATCAATGGCATTGAAACAGCACGCCGCCTGCGCGAAAATGTGTATTCGTCACTGCTTGTGTTTGTAACGTCGTCAGAGGAATACGTCTGGGAAGCGTTCCCGCTGCATCCATTTGACTATCTGCGCAAGCCGTATGACGCAGCGCGCATTGCTAGGCTGCTCGAGGACGTAGTCCGTACGCTCCAACGCACAGAACCAGAGCTGGAGGTACGCGTTGCACGCCAGCAGATCCACATTCCGTATGACAAGATACAGTATGCACTGGCACAGAACCATTGCGTAAGCGTGATGACAGACGCAGGGGAATACCGTGCATCGGCGACCTTCTCACAGCTGAGCGCGCTGCTGTGTCAGCAGCCGCAATTCTTGCTTTGCAATCGCGGCGTGATCGTGAATATGGACCGCGTCATGCGGTTTGAAAATGACGCCATTCAGATGCTGAATGGTACGTCATTTCCACTGCGGCAGAAGGATAAAAAACGTCTGATGGCGGAATTTACGCAGTACCAGTTCCGCCATATGCGGCGTGAAGTGTGACGGCTCGGAGGCGAAACGGTGAACTGGGAGTTATTCTGGCGTTATGTTCTGGACTTTGCTGTGCTCTATCCGGCGGTACTGGCTGCGCTTGCTCCGGTGCGCACGTTTTTGCATAAGCCGCGACGGCTGTTTGGTAAGCTGCTATTGTTTGTGACACTGGCTGTATTTGGTGCCGCCAGTGTATGCACATTGCTGCGTCTGCAAAGCAATATGCTGCTTTTGCCGGGGCTGGCGGCTGCATTTTGGTTGTATTATCGCGCGGTACGTGAGGCGCTGAATGCGTGGAAGGCAGCCTTTGGATTGTTCAGCAGCGTATTTTTGCAGGCGATCTGCGCGACAGAAGCGGTTTTGCTGTGTGCACGAACGGAAAGCATGAATACGGCAGCCGTCTGTATGCCGGTGACGGGGCTGGTGTGTCTGGGCTTGAGTGCGGTGATCAGCGCACTATATAGTTTCACGGCATCGCGCTGGATAGCATGGCTGCTGCGCGAATATGAGGGTGGACGCATTTGGCGGACGGTGTGGCTGCTGCCGGCAATTTATACAGCCCTGTATATGTTTTCCATGCCGCGCGACGCGAGCATTGTGCTGCACGGGCGCGTGCAGGAAATCTCTGTACTGACTGGGCTGCTGCCGTTGGGCGTGTATTTCCTGTTTGTCTATCTGCTTTACAGCATTGGGCGCGAGGCTGTGCGCAACCATCAGTTGACGGAAGAAAATCATGTGCTGGCGCTGGAATCGCGCCGCTATGCGGAGCTGCGCGCCTATATGGACAAGACGCGCATACTGCGTCATGATTTTCGTCAGCATCTGCGCGTGATCGCAGGGCTTAGTGAGGCCGGGCAGCTGGATGAGCTGCGGGCGTATTTGAAGCAGTATACGTGCGAGCTGTCAGAACAGACAGCCACGCTGTGCGCGAATGCGGCAGCAGATGCCATTGCGGGGTATTACGACGCAGCGGCGCACCGGATGGGGCTGCAGATCGCATGGCGGCTGGAGCTGCCGCAAAAGCTGCCGCTGCCGGAGGCAGATTTTTGCATGATGCTGGGCAACCTGTTGGAAAACGCGCTGCGTGCGCTGGCGGCCCTGCCGCCGGCGGAGCGAATGCTGCATGTCATCTGTCAGATGATCAGCCCCGGAATGCTCGGGTTGATCGTGGAAAACCGCTATGACGGCGTTCTGCGGCGACGGGGGGATTTGCTGCTATCCACCCACCATCCGGGGCACGGCACCGGACTGCTTTCCGTGCGTACGATCGTACACCGCTATCATGGTACGCTGACATTGGAAACGGACGGCGGCGTATTTCGGGTGAACATTCTTTTGAACGTATAACATAACTGAGTATAATGTCAGGTGCCGGCCGCCTGAAGCGATTCACGCAGCTGGCACGCGATTCGCGCAGATTTGCTTGCGGGCGATCTGGGAGATATGGTAGTTTTTTCATAGTAACTTGAGAGGGAGGAATCTGGTATGAAGAAACGGATGACTTGTTTGCTGCTGTTGGCGGCGATGGTGCTGTTACTGCTGCCGAGCAAGGCGGAAGCAACTGGACTAAAAGTATCCGACTATTTGAAGAAAGGCGATTATATCGTCATATCCCCGGCAGAACAGTGGCAAAACGGCAAGCGTGTGGCTGTTACAACTACGCCGTGGGAACTCACAGCACAGCATAGCGGTACAGCCAATGGCAACGATGTGCAGACATGGCGCTATGGTGTGAGTGATAAGTTTTACATTGAAAATTTGGAGTTTGACGGCTGGCGGAGCTATGTGCGCATTCAATGCAAAAATTTCCGCGAATCGGACGGCGGACGCTATTGGGATATTGAAGGACGCAGCAAAAAGTCCGGCGCGAATCTGCACGTATGGAGCTACAAAAAGTCAGCTTCTCAGTGGTTTTATTTGGAGCAGGACAATGACGGAGACCCGGAAACATTTTATATTTGCAACAAAAACTCAGGACAATATCTGGTTCCGGAAAACTATTTTCAAAACCCGAGAAATGACTGCAGTAAGAACAAAAAGCATGACAATTCCTGGAGCGAGCAGGGCTGCAATGTAGTGCAGAGCAATTTCGCTTTCCGCTGGCGTATTCAGGTTTTGAACCGCGACGCGGCTGGCAGTGAAGATAAGTATGCCAACTGGATGGGGTTACTGCCAGATGACCGGTATCTGGCACAGATCAACATCCCCGGCACACATGATTCCGGCACGGCCAATGTGGAGGGCAGTTGGAATTCCAGCATGAACGTGGTGTCGTGTCAGAAGTATTTTATTCAAGAACAGCTCTATGCCGGGATCCGTTCGCTGGACATCCGCACGGCATGGAATGACGATGTGCGCGACATGGTGCTGGTGCATGGCAGCAAAACATTTGTGTGTCACACGCCGGATCATGGCGGAAATGCGGAAAATAAGACGCTGCGTATGGCACTGGACACAGTGATCGCGTTTTTGAAAGAGCATCCGACGGAAACGGTCTTGATGACATTAAAGGTGGACGGCGGTTCAAATATTGTATCGCAGGAGTTTGTGCAGAATATCCTGCTGGATTATTTGAAGAACGACGCCACGAAGGATTATTTCTATCAGTGGGCCGATGCGCCGCAGAAGCATGATCATGACGCAGCAGAGAAGGCCATTGCGCAGATGCGGCAGGAATTTGAGAGTCCGCGCCTTGGACAAACACGCGGAAAAATCGTATTGCTCAGCCGAATTGATTTTGGCCATACATTCATGCTCTCCGGCAGTGGCTACCCCGGCACATATCATACGATCGAGGACAAACAGCTTGTCTGTTCCTATGCCGGCCCCAATCTGGCGAAATGGGATGACCGCTATGACGATGAGATCCATCTGGCACAGAAAATCACCGACAGCGACAGCGGTACGCACGTGTATGTGCAGGATGACTACGAGTGCAGTGATACGAACAAGGTAATGCAGGTATTCAACACGCTCTACCAGCTGAATGGACAGAAATATCTGCTGGACGCGAAGAGCAAACAGCACTATGTCGTACCAGAGCAGACGGACTTTGTGTTCAACTACATCAGCAAGACGACCAGTGACACGGGTGGTGCAACACCACTGGGCGCAGCCAAGTTCATGAACAACATTTTGTATACGAACCCCATCTTTACCCCGGGTACGAAAGAGGCCGGCAATATTGCACGGTCGGGTATTGTGGTAATGGATTATGTAAACAAGCAGTTGGCGCGGCGCATCATTGACCACAATGATTTTTCCAGCTCTGCCGGTATGAAAAACACGATGGTCATAGCGATGCCGCAAAGCACGGATGAGATAGATGAGGATAAGGCGGCAGTGCTTGCGGCATTGTCCGAAGAGCGGGCATATGTGTCCGGTGATGCTGACGCAGCACAGGCCATGGTACAAAGCAACCGCTCGCCCAATACGGCGGACATTATCTGGCCGGATTCTGCGGAGCTGACATATGGTTATGTGTTAGGTGAAGCGACGCTGCATTTTGCACAGCAGGATACCAGCAGCCGTGCGGGACGGTTTGAGTTTGACGACCCGGATATGCTGCTGACCGTGGCTGAAAGCGGAGAGCAGAAGCTCTGGTTCATTCCGGCGGATGGCTCGGAGGCTATAGAGGGTACAGTGAATGTGACGGTATCCCGGCGGCCGCTGCCCATTAAAATTGAAAACTATGAGGTGGAATACGGCGGCGTGTTCAGCCGCAGTGACCTCTCTGTGACAGCAGGCGGCTATTTACTGGCCAGTGACTTGGCGAAAATCAATGAAACGATTGAAAAATACAACCTGACATGGGTGCTGAAATATGATGACGGTACGGAGATCCAATGGCCCGGTGTGCCGTCTACATTGGAACTGGCCAGCGGCACGATCGGCTTGCGGTCGGGGAAGCAAATTGACCCAGAGGATGAATTCCCAAACTATGACGCGAATGTACAGCTTGGCACGTGGCTTGTTAAACGAACAGTCACAATAGACTGGACGTATGCAAACGGAAGTTGGCATCCTGTTCTTGGCAATGTGTTGGAGGGGGATGATATTGAAGCGGCCATCGGTGAGAGCGGTGCGCTGGAACTGACGGGCACACGGGCAGAGTATTACCAAATTGCAGAGGGCGACGAGGTCGTGCCGGAAAATGCGCCGAGCGGTTCCTCCGGTCCGCGCCGCCAGCCGGAGCAGGCAGAAGCAGAGAATGCAGCGGATATGTTGCCGTTTGGCGATGTATCGCACAGCCATTGGGCGCAGGAGGCGATCCGCTGGGCCTGGGGGAACGGATATATGACCGGCGTGTCAGACACACAGTTTGCACCGGAACGACCGCTCAGCCGCGCCATGCTCGTGACACTGCTGTGGCGCATGGCAGACAGTCCGGCGGCTTCAAATGACAGCTTTGGTGACGTTGTGTCCGGCAGCTGGTATGCACAGGCTGTTGCATGGGCTGCGCAGAACGGAATTGTGACCGGCACGGCGGCGGGCGTGTTTGCACCCAATGTCAGCATCTCGCGGGAGCAGCTTGTTACAATTTTGTGGCGTTGTGCCGGATCGCCGCAGACTGCAGGCAGCCTGACGGATCATACAGATGCGGATACAGTTGCACCCTACGCAATGCAGGCCATGGCATGGGCCGTGGAGCAGGGGATCGTGACCGGCGCGAATGGAAAACTTCTGCCGAAGGACAGCACAACACGTGCGCAGGCTGCCGCGCTGCTGCAGCGCTTTGCAGCGCTGGATGTGGCGCTCTGAGCTTATAAAAACCACCCTGTCCACTGGACAGGGTGGTTTTTTATAATGGCTCAGCGTGCAACAAGCACGCGGGTGGATCGCCGGATCTTCTGCAGCGTTTCCAGCGGCGCTGCGCCATCGGTCACAAGACAGGAGATCTGCGACCAGTCCGCCAGCTGGATGATGGACTCCTCAGCAAATTTGCTGCTGTCACACAAAACGGCGCAGCGGCTGGCGCGCTGGAGCATGGTTTTTTTGACCTCGGCCTCTGAATAGACGGAGGTGCATGGGCCAGTGTGGTGCAGGATGCCGTTTGTACCGAGCACAGCCAGGTCGGCGCGGAGCGATTGCAGCGCGGCAAGTGTCCACATCCCCACGCAGGCCATGCTGAGCGGACGCATCTGGCCGCCGAGGGCCAGCACGGTATTGCCACTGCCGGCAAGAATGGTGGGGATCTGCGCGGAATTTGTGATGATGGTCAGACCGCTGCGCTGGCACAAAAGACGCGCAAATTCATTGATGGTGCTGCCGGAGTCGAGCAGAATGGTGCCGCCGTCTGGCACAAGCTCCAGCGCCGCGCGTGCGATGGCGCGCTTTTTTTCCACATTTTCCACGCTGCGTGCTGTGAGCGGCGGCTCAACGGCTGTGCCGATGACCAGTGCCCCGCCGCGGCTGCGCGTGCCAACGCCGGACTGCTCCAAAAAGATAAGATCCTTGCGGATCGTTTCGCGTGATACCTGAAACTGTTCAGCCAGCGCACCGATCTGCACGCTGCCGTCTGCCATCAGAAGCTCTGCCAGCGCGCGGCGGCGCTTGGCGGTTTCCCGGACTGCCATGGCACATCCCTCCTTGATCTTGTGGTCTCAGTATAGCAGAAACGCCATGTTTTGCAAGATAAAACTTGTGAAACTATGTAAAATAATGCAAATCTATAAAATATCTGTGGTTCACAGCTGTATTCTTGTAAAAAACAACGATTTACAACTTTTTTTCTGCGTGCTACACTTGGCATATAGAAAAACGTGCAATATGTTGCTGTTTAAAACTTGATCGCAAGGTATTGCAAGATGAAATTCACATGGAGGATGAAACGGTATGCTGTATACAATGAAGGAAATTCTGGCCGACGCGCAGGAGAAGAAGTATGGCGTGGGCTACTTCAACACTGTGAACATGGAGATGACGCGCGCCTATATCCGCGCGGCGGAGGAATGCCGGTCGCCCATTATCATCGGCACGGCGGAAGTGCTGCTGCCGTATGGCAATTTTGACTGGATCGGCACGCTGATGCTGGAAGAGGCCAGAAAGGCCAAGGTGCCCGTTGCGGTGCATCTGGACCATTCCTATCATTTTGAAACGCTTATGCAGGCGCTGCGCTGCGGCTTTGGCTCGGTCATGTATGACGGCTCACGGGAAGCAGACCACGAGGACAACATCCGCAAGTCAGCGGAGATCGTAAAGATCGCGCACGCCATGGGCGCGGGTGTAGAATGCGAGCTTGGCAGCGTGGGCGGTCTTGCCAATGAAAATGGCGTGCAGGACGCCATGATCTACACCGAGCCGCAGGATGCCAAGGACTTTGTGGATCGCACGGGCGCGGACTTCCTGGCCGTTTCCATTGGCACGTGCCACGGCGTGTATAAGGCGACGCCGAAGCTGGACATCCCGCGTCTGCGCGAGATCCGCAAGACGGTTTCCGTGCCGCTGGTGCTGCATGGCGGTTCCGGCTTGTCTGATGACGATTTCCGCAACACAGTGGACGGCGGCATCAGCAAGATCAATGTTTATACCGATGTCATTCTGGCTGCCAAGAAGGCGATCAGCGACAATCCCGACGCGGCGTATGTGGATCTGTGTCAACTGGCCGAAACGGCCATGGTCAAGGCCACGGAAGAAAAGCTGCGCGTGTTCGGCAGCTGCGGGAAAGCCTGATATGAAGCGGTTTGACGTGGTGACGGTCGGGCTGCAGACGCTTGACCTTGTGGTGCCGGAGGTGCTGGACGAGAAAATTTTTACGCGCGATCTGACGCTGGTAGACGGGGTGCAGCTGCTGCCGGGCGGTGATGCGCTGAATGAGGCCATTGTGCTCTCACAGCTTGGCGCGCGCACGGCGCTTGTGGGCGCGCTGGGAAACGATGGCCTGGGCGACAGCCTGCTTGCGCTCGTGCAGAGTCACAGCGTGACAGCCTATGAACAGCGCGTGGACGCGCCGACAGCACTGAGCATCATCCTGCTCGATGCGGCGCGGGAGCGGCATTTTATCTACCAGCCGGGGCATAATCTGGCGTTCCGGTATGAGGATCTGGACACGCAGGCCGTGGAGGAGGCCAGGATCGTCTGTATCGGCGGTGCTCTGGCACTGCCGCGGTTTGACGGGGCGGGCACAAGGCGTCTGCTGGAACGGGCCAAGGCAGCCGGCGCGCTGACGGCCATGGATCTGCGGATCGGTAACGTTGACTATGACCGAAGCAAGCTAAAAGATTGCCTGCCGCTGACGGACTATCTGCTGCCGAGCGAATGGGAGGCTGAGTGGCTCACGGGCGTACAGGGTGACGCACCGCGCATGGCGGCGGAACTGCACGCGCTTGGTGCAAAGAACTGCGTCATTAAGCTCGGCAGCAAGGGATGCTACGTGTCAGCCGACGGCGTTGAGGACTTTGTAGCGTCTTATCCGTGCCGCTGTGTGGACACGACCGGCGCGGGCGACACGTTTGTCGGCGCGTTTCTGTACGCCAAAACACGCGGCTGGGATGTTCTGGAGTGCGCGCGCTTTGCCTGCGCGGCGGGTTCTATTGCTGTGGAGCACAAGGGAGCCAATCAGGCCATCACCGGCCCGGAGCAGGTGCTGGCACGGATGCGCGGCGAACTGTAACATAATTTGATTTCCAGAAAACGCGGAGAACTTCATTGCAGGTCCTCCGCGCTTTTATGCCTTTATGAATCTTAAGAATTTGGTTTCTTTACATCGTGTGTGTGCGGCAGTATACTTTTTTCATAGAAAGCCGAACAGACGACGGGGAAAGATGAGGGAAAGGCATGTTGCACATTGACCATTTGACCAAGGTCTACGGTGAGAAAAAGGCCGTAGATGATTTGAGCCTGCACATTGCACCGGGTGAGATCTACGGCTTCATCGGCCACAACGGTGCGGGAAAGACTACGACGCTCAGATCCGTTGTGGGCATTTTGCAGTTTGATTCCGGCGAGATCACCATCGGCGGCACGTCTATTCAAAAAGACCCGGTGGCGTGCAAGCGTCAGCTGGCCTATATCCCGGATAACCCTGATCTGTACGAGTTCATGACGGGGTATCAGTATCTGGATTTTATTGCCGACATTTTCGGCGTGGACGCGCAGACCCGGCTGGCGCGGACGCAGAAATACGCGCAGCTGTTTGAACTGACAGGTGACCTGGCGCAGCCCATTGCCGCGTATTCGCACGGCATGAAGCAGAAGCTGGCCATCATTGCCGCATGGCAGCATGCGCCGCGGCTGATCATCATGGATGAACCGTTTGTTGGTCTGGATCCGAAGGCGGCGCATCTGCTCAAGGGCATGATGCGCGAGGTATGTGATGCGGACGGCGCTATTTTCTTCTCTACACACGTGCTGGAGGTGGCGGAAAAGCTGTGTGACAAAGTGGCCATCATCAAAAACGGCCGCCTCGTCCGCTCCGGCACCATGGAGGATGTGCGCGGCGACGCGTCGCTGGAGGATGTTTTTTTGGAGCTGGAGACAGAATGATGCTGAAAATTCTGCTGAAAAAACAGCTGGCGGAGCTGTTCCGCTCCTATTTTTACGACGCCAAGAAAAACAAGGCGCGCCCCAAGGGCAAAACGATCTTACTGTTTGTCCTGTTCGGCCTTTTGATGGTGGGGCTTCTTGGCGGCATGTTCACCGTTTTGTCGTTGGCATTCTGCGCGCCGCTGACGCAGGCCGGGCTTGGGTGGCTGTATTTTGCGCTCATCGGTCTGCTGGCGCTGCTGCTGGGCACATTTGGCAGTGTGTTCAACACCTTTGCGGCGCTGTATTTGGCAAAGGACAATGACCTCCTGCTGTCGCTGCCCATCCCGGTACGGGATATTATGGCGTCGCGGCTTTTGAGCGTGTACCTTATGGGTCTGCTGTACTCCGGTGTGGTATTCTTACCGGCCGTTATTGTGTATTACTGCGTTGCGCCGCTGAATGCGGGGCGTGTGGTCGGACCGGTGCTGCTTTTGGTACTGTTGTCCGTTTTTGTGCTGACGGTCTCGTGCTTTCTGGGCTGGGTCGTGGCGAAGATCAGTCTGAGGCTGCGCAATAAGAGCTTTATCACGGTGTTCTTGTCCGTTGTGTTCTTTGGCGCGTATTATTTTGTCTGCTTCCGGGCGCAGTCGGCGCTGGAGTCGCTGCTGGCCAATGTGGAAACCTACAGTGCTAAGCTGCAAAGCGTGTGGCCGATGTACGTCTTTGGCCGCGCGGGCGATGGTGACTGGCTGTCCATGGCGGTGCTGGCACTGCTGGTGCTGGCGCTGTTTGCGGTTTTGTGGCGGCAGCTGGCACGCGGCTTTCTGGGCATTGCAACGGCGACCGGCCGCGTGGGAAAGACTGTGCACAGGGCAAAACCAGCGCGGGCATCCAGCGCGGACGCGGCGCTGCGGCGCAAGGAATTTGCCCGTTTTACCAGCAGCCCGAACTATATGCTCAACTGCGGCATGGGCACGCTGCTGCTGCTCGTGCTGGCGGTGCTGCTGCTCGTTAAGAGCCAGACGCTGCTGACGCAGCTGGAACTGCTGGACACATCAAAGGATGTTTTATTGGTGCTGCTGACGGCGGTCATAAACGCGGCGGCGACCATGAATGACACGACGGCGCCGTCGGTATCCCTGGAAGGCAGGAGCTTGTGGCTGGCGCAGTCGCTGCCGGTGCAGCCGTGGCAGGTGCTGCGCGCAAAGCTCGCCGTTCAGCTGACCATTACGCTCCCAATGGTGCTTTTGTGCGTGGTGTGCGGTGCGGCGGCACTGCGTTTGAGCGCAGTGGAGGCCGTCTTTGCCGTCTTGGTGACTGCTGCATTCTGCGTGCTGATGGCAGTACTTGGCCTGACGCTTGGTGTGAAGATGCCGAATCTGCACTGGACGCGGGAAATTGTGCCCATCAAACAGTCCATGCCGGTGGCGATCACGCTGCTGGGCGGCTGGCTCTACGTGGCGTTGGTCGCGGTGGTGTACTTTGGGCTGCATTGGAACGTGCACCTGTATCTGGGCCTTGTGACGGCAGTCACGGGCGTGCTGGCGGCGGTGCTGCTGGCATGGCTCAAGACGCACGGTGCGGCGCGGTTCGCAGAACTATAAAAGAAAACCGCTCCGGCCTGTTTTGCTGACAGGCCGGGGATTTTTTAGCGCTTGTCTGACTGGGGATCGCTGGGGCCGCAGCCCATGACAGGGGAAGCAAACCATCCTGTGCAGACCGGCGCAGTAAGCGTGCAGCAGAGAGGGTAGAAGACAGCGCTGCGGCGATGGCCACACCGGCAACGTATTGCACACGCCGGATGCAGCGAGCGTGAAAAACGGGCAGCGGCTGTTGCCGCGAACGCGCCCGACGCCGGCGGTAAAGAGGTTTCTGAAACATCTGCAATTTCGTGAAGCACCGCGCGTTCTTGACACACCTGCCGAAGTCGAGTATAGTAGTAGCCAATGATAAAGTGCCAAAGTGTGGCATTTTTGCGGCGGGCGCGAACGGCCCGGGAGGAACACTTGTGAACGGTTTTTATAAGCTACATCTGGCTGTGCAAAAGCGGCTGCGGCATATCCGGCCTGCACAGATCATTGTGCTGGTGTTTGCGGCCATCATTCTGCTGGGCGCGTGCATCCTGACGCTGCCGGTGTCCAGCGCTGCGCATGTGCCGACCAGTTTTCTGACCTGCCTGTTTACGGCTACCTCCGCCACGTGCGTGACGGGGCTGATCGTGGTGGACACGGGGCTTTACTGGAGCACATTTGGCAAGGTGGTCATTTTGCTGCTCATTCAAATCGGCGGGCTTGGCTTTATGACAGTCGTATCTGTGTTTTTTGTCATGCTGCGGCGGCGCATTGGACTGCGGCAGCGGATGCTGGTGTCACAGGCGCTGGGGCTGGATGAGATCCAGGGTGCGGTCGGTATGGTACTGCGTGTTCTAAAGGGCACGGCGCTTATTGAGGGCACGGGCGCGGCGATCTTAACACTGCGCTTTCTGCCGGAATACGGCCTTGGGCGTGCGCTGTGGTACGGCGTGTTTCATGCCGTTTCAGCGTTCTGCAACGCTGGCTTTGACATTCTGGGCGATGTGGACCTGGGCGGCAGCGTGGCGCGGTACTGGACCGACCCGGTCGTGTGCCTGACGCTTATGGCGCTGATCGTGCTGGGCGGGCTCGGCTTTCTGGTGTGGACCGACGTGGTGAAGAGCCGCCGCATTTTCAAAATGAGTCTGTATACGCGGCTGGTGCTGCTGCTCACGGCGATTTTGATCGTGGGTGGAACGGCGGTGTTTGCGGCGCTGGAATGGAACAACCCGGCAACGCTTGGGCCGCTTGCGCCGGGGCAAAAACTGCTCGTTTCGGCGTTTCAGTCGGTGACGACCCGCACGGCGGGCTTTGCGTCGTTCCCGCAGGAGCGGATGACGGACGCGTCCTTGGCCTCGTCGGTGTTTTTGATGTTCATTGGCGGCTCCAGCGGTTCGACGGCGGGCGGCCTGAAAACCGTGACGTTTGCCGTGGTGCTGCTTGGCGCGTGGAGCGCCGCGCGCGGGCGGACGAGCGTATCCGTGTTCCGCCGGACGATCCCGCAGGCGCAGATCATGCAGGCGCTGACGCTGTTCATGCTGATGCTGACGCTCATCTTTACGGGTGCGGTGGTCATCAGCGCACTGAATGGGTGTGCATTTTTGACGGCACTGTTTGAAACGACATCGGCACTGGCCACGGTGGGCCTGACGGCCGGGCTGACGCCGGGGCTTGGCGCGGTATCCAAGGTGATCTTGATCCTATTCATGTTCTTCGGACGCGTGGGCATTATGACCATCAGCGTGGGTTTTTTGTCAGCCCACCGCGCAGAGGAGCGATTCCATTATGCAAATGCAAAGGTCCTCATTGGCTGACTGGGAGGGAACAATATGAAAAAAACATATATGGTCGTGGGTCTGGGGCGCTTTGGCACGGCGCTGACGCTGCGGCTGGCAGAGCTGGGCAATGAAGTACTGGCCATGGATACAAGGCCGGAGAATGTGCAGCGTGTGGAGCCGGAGGTCACGTGCGCCGTTGTGGGCGACGCGCGGGACGAGGGCGTGCTGCGCTCGCTTGGCGCGCGGAACTATGATTGTGCCATTGTGGCCATCGGTTCGGACCTCGCCTCCAGCGTGATCATCACGCTCAACCTCAAGGCACTGGGTGTTGGCAAGATCATCTGCAAGGCACAAGATGAGATCCAGCGCCGGGCGCTGGAAAAGGTGGGCGCGGATCGTGTGGTCATCCCGGAACGCGAAACGGGCATCAAGCTGGCGCAGAGCCTGACGTCCTCAGGCGTGCTGGACTTCATTGAGCTGTCGCCGGATATTGGCATTGCCGAGATCCGCGTGCCGGACAGTTGGGTGGGCAAAAGTCTGCGGGAGCTGAATGTGCGCGCAAAATACGGCGTGAACATCATTGCCATGCGCCGCGAGGGAAATATCGAACTGACGCTTGACCCCGGCCAGCCGTTGGAAGCTGGCATCGTGCTCGTGCTGCTGGGGCAGAACGATGCGCTGAACCGTTTGCAGAAATGATGCAATACGAAATGATCACGAGCCGGCACAATCCGCTGCTGGCCCATATGAAAAAGCTGCTGACCTCGCGCGGCTATCGCACGCAGTGCGGCGAATATGCCGCCGACGGCGTGAAGCTGCTGGATGAGGCGCTGCGCTGGGATTGCGGCCTGACGGCAGTCATTTTGCAGGAGGGCGTCGAGGTCGGAGAAATTCCGGCGGGGGTGCGCGTGGCAGTGGTGCCCCGTGCGCTGATGCAGAGCATCTCGCAGATGGAGGCACCGCAGGGCGCGATCTTCTCTTGCCGCCGTCCGCAGGACGGCGCGGCGCGGCTTTCGCCGGGCAGCCTGGTGCTGGATGGCATTCAGGATCCGGGAAATCTTGGCACGATCCTGCGCACGGCGGACGCGCTGGATGTTCCGGTGTTTTTGACGGAGGGCTGTGCGGACGCGTATAACCCCAAAACCGTGCGCGCGTCCATGGGCGCGGTGCTGCGCACGCCGCCGCAGACGCTGATGCGGCAGGCTGTCATAGACCAGTGCCGCGGGGCCAATATTCCACTGCTGGCAACAGCCATGCATACGGACGCGCGGGATATTCGCGATGTGGCTCTTGAACAGGCGGCGGTCGTTATTGGCAGCGAGGGACGCGGTGTTGGCCCGGAGCTGATGACGGCAGCGGATGGACACGTGATCATTCCTATGACGGAACGCTGTGAGTCGCTCAACGCGGCGGTGGCGGCAGCGATCGTCATGTGGCAGATGAAACGGCAGTAAAGAAACGGAATATTTTATAACGGGGAGGAAGCGCTATGCTCAAGTACTGGCTTTGGCTCACAACGCGGACCGGGATCAGCACGCGGATGCTCCAGCAGCTGCTGCGGCAGTTTTCTTCGCCCGAGGCCATCTGGCTGGCGGGCGTGGACGAGCTGCGCCATGTGGAGGGGCTGAAAAATCCGGACTCGCTGCTGGATAAGGACCTGCGCGGGGCGGAGCAGATCTTGAATGACTGCTACCGCAAGGATGTGCGCATCCTGACGTATCAGGACGCGGCCTACCCGGAGCGCTTGCGCAACATGAGCGACGCGCCGCTGGTCCTGTATTATCAGGGCACGCTTCCGGCGTTTGATGCGGAACCCGTCATCGCGGTGGTCGGCACGCGCAAGGCATCCAGTTATGGACTCTTACAGGCCAAAACGCTGGGCTATCAGCTGGGCAAGATGGGCGCAGTCGTGATCTCCGGCGGCGCATACGGTATTGATACCATGGCGCTCAAGGGTGCACTGACGGCCGGGCGGCCTGTGGCCGCGGTGCTCGGCTGCGGTGTGGATGTGGTCTATCCGGCGTCGAATACGGCGCTGTTTCAGGATATTCGCACGCATGGCTGCCTCATTAGCGAATACCCACCTGGCACGGAGGCGCTGGGCGCGCATTTTCCGGTGCGCAACCGCATATTGAGCGGGCTGTCGCTCGGCGTGTTGGTGGTAGAGGCGCCGCGCAAGAGCGGCGCGCTGATCACGGCAAACCACGCCTTGGAGCAGGGGCGCGACGTGTTCGCACTGCCCGGAAACGTCGGCAGCCCCACGTGTGAGGGCAATTTGCAGCTGTTAAAAGACGGCGCGATCCTGGTGGAAGAGGGCTGGGATGTGATGAAGGAGTACGTCCATCTCTACCCCGAACTCATCCATCGCCGTTCCAAGGGCATCGCCATGCGCCTGAGCCGTGCAGAGCAGGCCGAACAGGAAAAACAGGCCGAGCGTTCGGAGCGCCGCGTGGCCACAAAAACCGCTCCGCCGGAAAAAGACGACAAAAAAGTCATTGACAAGCCGCAAAAGACACATTATATTGACCTACAAGGACTTTTAGACACGCTTTCTGCCGATGAACGCACAGCGGCGCAGGCACTTGCCGACGGGCCGCTGCACGTGGATGAGCTCATTGAGCGCACCCAAACACCGGCAGGACGTGTCTTGGCAGCGCTGACGCTGCTGGAGCTGAAGGGCTATGTGACCCGGCTGCCTGCGCGGCGGTATGCTCTGGCGGAGCGCAAAGAATAAGAAGAATTATCATTTTGGAGGCACTTCATGCCGAAGGAAAAGACAAATCTGGTGATCGTGGAATCGCCATCCAAGGCGAAGACGATCGCCAAATACCTTGGCCCGGATTATCAGGTCAAGGCCAGCATGGGCCATCTGCGCGATCTGCAGAAAAGCACCATGAGCGTGGACATTGACAACGATTTTGAGCCGCAGTATTATCCCATCCCGGGCAAGGAAGCCATCATCAGCGACCTGCGTGCCGCTGCCAAGGACAGTGAGCACGTTTATCTCGCAACGGACCCGGACCGCGAGGGAGAGGCCATTTCGTGGCACCTCAAATATCTGCTGGACATCCCCGATGACCAGACGCTGCGCGTGACGTTCCACGAAATCACAAAGGACGTTGTGCGCCGCGCCATTGCGCAGCCGCGGCCCATTGACCAGAATCTTGTGGACGCGCAGCAGGCGCGCCGCGTGCTGGACCGGATCGTCGGCTATCAGCTCAGTCCGTTTCTGTGGAAAAAGGTGCGGCGCGGACTTTCTGCGGGTCGTGTGCAGTCTGTTGCAACGCGGCTGGTCGTGGACCGCGAAAACGAAATTCGCGCGTTTGTGCCGCAGGAATACTGGACGCTCGATGTGGAGCTTGGCCGTGTGGGCAAGCCCGGCAGCTTTGTGGCACACTATTACGGCAGCCCGAAAAAACAGGATCTGACCAGTGAAGCGGACGTGCAGAGCATTCTTGCGGACGTGAAAACGGGCACGTTCAGTGTGCAGAGCGTGAAAAACAGCGAGAAAAAACGCAACCCGGCGCCGCCGTTCATCACATCCACGCTCCAGCAGGAGGCCTCACGCAAGCTGAACATGACGCCGCGCCGGACGATGATGATCGCTCAGCAGCTGTACGAAGGCGTGGAGATCACGGGGGAAGGCTCTGTCGGCCTGATCACATATATGCGAACGGACTCGCTGCGTATTTCAGAGGAGGCGTTGGCAGCGGCCGGGGAGGTCATCAAAAGCCGTTACGGCGCGGCCTATTATCCCGGCGCGCCCCGGCGCTATAAGCCCAAGAGCAACGCGCAGGACGGCCATGAGGCGATTCGGCCCAGCAACGTCGCCTTGTATCCGGAGCTGGTCGAGCACGATCTGACAAAGGATCAGTTCCGCCTGTATAAGCTCATCTGGAGCCGGTTCATGGCCTCACAGATGGAAAATGCCGTCTATGATGTGACGGCCATTGAGGCAGTGTGCGGCCAGCATGTGTTCCGTGCCACGCACCAGAGCCTGCGTTTTGCGGGTTTTACCGCAATTTATGAAGAGGGCCGCGACGATGAGCAGGAGGAAGTGCTCTCCGCGCTGCCGGATCTGACACAGGGCGAGAGCCTGACGCTCAGCAAAACCGACCCGCAGCAGCATTTCACACAGCCGCCGGCGCGCTATACCGAGGCGACGCTCGTGCGCGCCATGGAAGAAAAGGGCGTGGGCCGTCCGTCCACATATGCGGCCATCGTATCGACGATCCAGGACCGCGAATATGTTGTGAAAAACGATAAGCGCCTGTCACCGACTCCGTTGGGCGAGGTCGTAAATGGCCTTATGATGGAACGCTTTGAAAATATCATCAATGTGGAGTTCACCGCCGGCATGGAACGGCAGCTCGATGAAGTGGAGGAGGGCAAGCTCCGCTGGAAAAAGGTATTGGAGGATTTCTACGGCGGCTTCCATCAGGAGATGCTCGATGCCGAAAAGGCGCTGGACGGCGTGCGGCTGAAGGTACCGGATGAGGTCACGGACGAGATCTGTGAGCTTTGCGGCCGAAACATGGTCGTAAAGACCGGGCGCTTTGGGAAGTTCCTAGCCTGTCCGGGCTATCCCGAATGCTCAAATACAAAACCGATCGTGGAACGGATGCCGGGCCGCTGTCCAAAGTGCGGCAGCACCATTCTCAAGCGTAAATCCAAGCGCGGCTACGCCTATTATGCCTGTGAACGTGGGCAGGCCTGCGGCTTCATGTCGTGGGATGTGCCGACAGATCAGGATTGCCCGGTGTGCGGCCAGACTATGTTCAAGCGTGCCGGAAAGGGCGCGATGAAGCCGTTTTGCATCAACGAAAGCTGTCCAAACTTCCTGCCGGAGGATAAGCGCGGCTATCGCCGCAAGGCGGCAAACGGTGAGGAAGCGGCAAAAGCCGCTGCCGAAGAAAAAGAAGCCGCAAAGGCAGCAAAAGCTGTGGAGGCAGAAGAAAAGAAGACAGCCAGGAGATCCTCCACAAAAAGGACGACCGGCAAAACGGCGGCCGCCAAGAAGACGACAGCGGCAAAACCAGCTGCGAAAAAAACCACAACGACCCGCAAAACCGCGGCAAAGAAAAAGGATACGGAATGATGGAAACAGTGAAGGTCATCGGCGCGGGGCTTGCCGGATGCGAGGCTGCGTGGCAGCTGGCTGAACGCGGCTTTCTCGTGGAGCTGCACGAAATGAAGCCGCAGAAAATGACGCCCGCAC
>CAKTXB010000007.1 GCA_934630555.1 uncultured Oscillospiraceae bacterium | reverse complement strand
CGCGGACCCAGCGCAGCGGTCCGCATTTGAGAGCGTGTCAAAAACACTTTTTTGACACGCTCAGACCGCTTTCCATTCCGGAAAGCGGTCATTCTTTTATTCCGCCGGACAGTCCATCAAAAAATGCATCATAGCTGCACCCATACAGCGTACGCAGTTCGATCAGCACGCTTACACGGATATTCAGCTCTCCTGCCTCATACTTGGCATACGTTGTCCGGCCAATATCGCACCCGCGGCGCTGCAGCTGCGCACAGAGCTTCTCCTGCGATAGCCCAGCCTCCTGCCGCAGACGGCGCAGATTATCTCCCATATTCCGGTCACGCCGGAGCTTTTGTTCCATTCTGCACCACCCTTACGCATAAAACTGACCAGTATTGGTTGCAACCATTTTTATTTTATGCTATGATGGAGAAAGTGTTTGACCGCTATACTGGTCAATTTCAGTAGAAAACACCGTGCCGGACTATCGAAAAATGTACGCAGTGCTCTGCGGCGCGATGGACGATGTCATTGACCCTTTAGAATAAATTCCGCTGGCACGCCCATCTGCGGCCATTCTCCGTACCGCACTGCTCCATGCCGAGGAGATCTATCTGCAAACTTCTCAGCCTGCATCGCCGCTCTCCTTTCCAAGCGCAAAAACAGAGCATTCCCCTGAAACGGAATGCTCTGTTTTATAAAATGCGTTGAGCGCGAACGTGCGCATTATGCCAGCCCATACGCCCGCGCCGCCAAAAACTCGCCCAGCTGTTCGCGTACGCCCTCGTCCGCCGCGCGCCCGGTCCGCGCTTCAAACCGCCGCGCCGCGTCGTCCAGATCCTGCGCCTCCGCCGCGGCATACGACGCCGCTGTCATCTGCCCGGCAAATTCCCGGAATGCCTCCGCCGTATAAAGTCCATGGTGTGCCGGCACATACCACCGGGCATCCAGCGCCAGCAGCCGCTCCAAAAGCCGCCGCGTCCGCTCGCCCGTGCGATACCACGGCTCGTGGTCCATGTTGAGATACAGGCAGTCGCCCAGAAATACGACCCCCGCCTCCACAAGATGTACCACGCAGCAGTCTGGGCTGTGATCGCTGCCCACCTGCAAGATCCGTGCTGTCAACCCGCCAAGCGCCACGGTGTATTCCCCGGAAAACACCCGATCCACTGCCGGGATCTCCAGCTTCCGCGTATCCTCCGGATACTCGATCCGGATATTTTCCCGACAGAACTCCATCTCTGTTCCGTCTGCCACGCGCTGTGCCAGCGCCGCGTCTGTCCACCCGAGCGTTCGCATCCAGTCCAGCTTCCGCGCCGTCTTGTCGCACGCAACGACCGGCAGCCCCGTGCTGACAGCCCCGCACACATGGTCCCAGTGCCAGTGCGTCAAACACACCGCCAGCGGCGGTACCTCCAATGACCGTGCGAACTGCAAAAGCCCTGTCACGTGCGCCGGGCTGTTCCCGCTGTCAATGAGCAGTGCTCCATCGCGCCCCACGGCCAGCCCCAGTGCCGGCCGGTCGCCCGCCGTCACCGGTTCCGTGTACCAAACTCCCTGCGTCAGCGCATGAATCTCCATGCCTCCAGCCACCTTTTTTATCTATTTCTGCCCCATCATACCACACACTGCCTCAAAACGCAAAAGCTCCGCTTTTCAAGCCGAAAAGCGGAGCTTTTATAAGTTATGCTCTGTTACACACGCTTCAGCTGCACTTCCCGCTCATAGCGATCCATCTCGTCCAGCCAGCTCATACCCACGCCTGCATTCTTTTTCAGGCACAGATAATCCCACACCGCATTGAGCGGCAAATTCCTGCATTCGTCCAGCATCGCCATGCGCTTGCCTAGATTCCCTGCACGCTCTGCTTCCAGCATCTGTGCCGTCGGCTCCAGCAGTGCCGCCAGCAGTGCCTTGCCGGCAGCCCGCAGGCCCACGATCCACGCTGTCACGCGGTTCACCTGCGCGTCAAAGAAATCCAGGCCAATGGCAATGCGCTTATTCAGCAAGTCCGCCCGCACGAGCTCCTGAAATACCTGATACAGCGCGTCCTGCTGAATGAGCGTATGGTCGGAATCCCACCGCTCGCCGCGCGAAAGATGGAACATCAGCCCATCTACAAACGGATACACCGCTGAGATCTTGTCCGCAAAATTCTCCGTTGGATGGAAATGCCCCGTATCAATGGTCAGGCCTTTCTGATACTTTGCCGCATACGCAATGTAAAAGTCGTGCGACCCGGCTGTAAAGCACTCGTTCGCAATGGAAAACACCTTGCCCTCCATGCAGTCACACAGATAGCGGTCATCCAGCTTTTCCGCAAAAATCTGATCCAGCGAATTGCGCAGACGGCGGCGATAGCCCATGCGATCCACGGTGTTGTCCTTCGTGCCGTCCGGTGTCCAGGTATTGTTGAACACCGTACAGCCAAGCTCCCGGCCAATGGCCTCACAGATACGCCGGCCGTTGATGCCGGCCTTTACCCAATACGCGCGTACCGCGTCGTCCGGCGAGGCCAGTGAGCAGCCGTCTTTCATCATCGGGTGTGTAAAATACGATACGTTGTAGTCTACCGCCATTCCGCGCGCCTTGGCAAAGTCGATCCACTTGCGGAAGTCCTCCACTGTATAATCGCAGCGCTCCTTCGGTGTTTCCGGCTCGGCATACATACTCTGTAAGCCCAGACGATGCGTGCAGGGTGAAAAGCGCATGGCCTGGTCAAGATCCATTCGCAGCTCGTCGCCGTTGCGCGCCCTGCCCGGATAATTGCCCGTCACGGTATTTTCCGAATGCACGCCGCCCGCATGCGTTTCAAACCCGGTCACATCATCGCCTGCCCAACTGTGAATGGAAATGCCAACTGTTGCAAACTGTTCCAGCGCCTTTTCCGTGTCAAGGCCCAGCGAAGCATAAACCTTTTTCGCATTTTCATAGTTTTCCTGAATCATCTCAGGTGTTGGAGTGTAAAACATATTGCACCACACCAGCCGTTTCCGGCCGCCTTTCTCATAGAATAGGACGTTCTTCCGCTGCCCGTCAGAGTGCCAGAATGCACTTTGTCAGTTCACAGGCAAACAACCAATTCATCTCCCGTATTGGGTGGTTTATCTGGTTTGACAGCAATGCATTCGTGTCTACGCCAAGCGCGTGCAGCCGTTTCCAGATGGCGTAGCAGTCACACACCGGCACGCCGTGCTCCGCGCAAAGCGCTCGCGCCGCGTCAATATATGCATCCAACACGCCCGTGTTCTGCACGCCTACGCACATCTCTGCCGCATCGCGGATAACACCAGGCTGCATATGGCAGTCCACCTCCGTCGCCATCATGTTCGGCGTTAAAAACAGCGCTTCCAGCCCATTTTCACGCAGCGTGTCAAAAATCTCCCGCAGCGCTGCTGTGTATGTATGCAGGCCCTGCAGGCCATTTGCTGAATCATTCAGCGCAAAGCACACCACTGTCAGATCCGGCCGCATCGGCAGCACATCACGCCGCAGCCGTTCCAGCCCATGCACAGCGTTGCTTCCGCTCACACCCGCGTTTAAAATCGTCAGCGGCGCATTGGGGAACAACACAGAGAAGATCCGTGCAAAGTCCGCTTCATACGCAGCCGACTGGTCAAACACGGGAACGATCTCGCCTTTTGCGTCCGTGTAGATCTCAAAGCAGCCCTGCGTCACGCTGTCGCCCAAAAACGCGATCGACGCCGTCGGCGCATTCCAGTTGTCCTGCCCGCGCGCCACCAGCTTTTCTACAAACTTCATCACCGTGCTCCTTTCTTAGTCTACCAGCTGCATGATGGCGTCCACCACGCCCTGCGCCAGCAGTGCCTGCCCTGCCGCATTCAGATGGATCCCATCGTCCAGCGTCAGATCCGCGACTGCATGAGGCGCATACCGCGTGTCCATCCGATTGAGCAGTACGCCATGCCGCACTGCGATCCTTTCCAGAATACCGTTAAACAGCACACGGCTCTGCTCGCAAAACAGTGCCCGGCAGCCTGCAAACCCACGTGTTACTTTCTCTTCGCAAAACGGCGGGATCGTCGTCAAAATGACCTGCGTGCCATCCTGCACCAGCTGTGATACCACATAGTCCACGTTTTTCTCATACTCCTCCGGGCTCGTGTGGAACAGCCGCTGCGCATCATCCATCTGCCGCACGTCGTTTGTACCGATCATGATGTGCGCAATGTCCGCATGCTCGCCGATCATGCCCGGATAGAGCGCCGTAAACAGATCGCCTGACTTGTGCGCCGAAATGGCCATGTCCACCAGCGTCAGATTTACAAACTCCGCCGTTGCCGTTTTCAGCACGTTCAAATAGCTCTGTCGGTCGCTTGTGATGGAATCGCCAAAAAATGCGATCTTCAGCGGCTTTGCATCCAGCTTTCGCAAATCAAATCGTGTCGCCAACTGCGCCGCCTGCGCCCGGTTGCTGGCCGCAATGGTTTCCACCGCCTGCTGCATCCAGGCCTCGTCCACGCCATAGACCGCTTCCAGCCGCTTATAGTCATGGTCGTCAATGCCGATCGGCAGCAGCGACTTGTGCAGGTTGAACTTGAAATTGAAGAAATAATCCATCTGTGCCGCTTCGCCCATACCGTCACCTCTCCTTGTCTGCAAGCAGCTTTTTCAGCGCCGCGTAAACGCCCTGCGCCATCAGCCGCTGGCCATACGCATTTAGATGCACATGATCAAACACGTCGATGATCTTGTCCAGCTCCGCCACCAGCGTCTGCTCCATGTCATGGAGCAAAATGCCATGTTTTGCCGCAACGTCACGCAGGATCTCGTTGAACGCGCGCCATTCCCAAACCGGCACAACACCATTTTCCAGCGGTGCGGACACCTGCGTGGGCGGTACGGTCGAAATGACCACCTGCGCGCCCGTATCTGCAAGCAGCGTCAAGATCTGCTCTATATTTCGCCGATACCCGGCAAGGCTGGCTGTGCTGCCGTCTGTGCCCGGTCGCGCGTTGCGCGCGTCGTTCGTGCCGATCATCATGTGCACCACATCCGGCCGGAATGCCGGCACCTGCCCCTCAAACTCAAAAATGACGTTTGAGGTCTGCCAGCCCGAAATGGCAAAGTCCAGAATCTCAATAGTTCTGTCCTCCGCCAACCCGTCACGCAGGATGTTCATGTAGCTCGTCCGCTCACTTGTAATGGAATCGCCGATGAAGCAGATGCGTACCGGCCTGTCCGTCAGCCCACCGTGGATCCCCAGCTCCTCTGCCACGCGCCGGTTCTGCCGGTGAAAGCCTTCACACATCTCCCGTACATCCGCCTCCGTGCTGTCCACTGCCATCGCCACCCGGCGATAATCATCGTCCGCAATGCCAAGCGGCCCCATCTTCTGCAAATTGAACCGCACCGCAAACTGTTGTTCCGCATTACATGCCATGGTATCTGCCTCCTGTTTCAAAAATCAGTTTGCCTTCCTATACGCACCGTTCCGCACCAGATCCAGGAACACAGCCACAGCCAGGATCGTACCTTCCACGATCATCTGAATGAACGCGTTCACGTTGCAGAGCGTCAGACCGTTTTTCACCACAGCAACCACCAGCACGCCCAAGATCGTGCCGGAGATCTTGCCCTTGCCGCCCGACAGGCTGATGCCGCCCAAAATCACGCCCGTCAAAATGGACATCTCACTGCCTGCACCCGACGACGGGATGGCGGCTCCCGTCTGCGACGACAGCAAAAAGCCGCCGATACCCGCGCACACCGCACTATACATCATGGCGCCGAACTGAATTTTCGTTGCCGAAATGCCGCTGAGATAGCTTGCCTGCTTGTTGCCGCCCACCGAAAATACCTTTCGGCCAAAGCTCGTGTACTTGAGGATATAAAACGTCACCAGATACACAAACGCCATCAGCAGGATCGACACCGGGATCATGCCAAAAATGTACGACCGCCCCACCACCAGATACGCCGGGTTTAAGATCATGATTGTCCGCGCATCCGTTGCCAGATATGCAATGCCGCGGAAAATCTGCATCGTGCCCATCGTCGTCACGACCGCCGGGATTTTCAGGCACGCCACCAAAAAACCGTTCACCGCGCCGCAGGCCACGCACACCAGCAGCATCATCACAATGGCCGCGCCAAACGGCATTCCTTTTTCGATCATCATCGCCGCTGTGCAGCTGCCCAGCGTTGCAATGGCATACTGTGAAATATCCATGCCGCCCAGCAGCATGGCCACCGTTGAGCCGGCCGCCATAATGGCCGTGATGGAACAGTTGACCAGAATATTTGAAAAATTCTTCACGGATAAGAACACATGGTTCGGAGATACCACAGTAAAAATCACCGCCGCGATCGCCAGTGCGATCGCCAGGCTCACCGACGTGCTGCCTGAGGCAGTCTTTTTCAGTTTCATCTGCATACTTCTTCTCCTCCAATGGCATAGCTCATCATTTTTTCCGACGTAAATTCTGCACGCGCCAGCTCGCCCGTCACGCGCCCTTCGCACACGACCACAATGCGGTCCGCGATGCCCATGATCTCCGGAATTTCCGAAGAGATCATCACCACCGCGATCCCCTTTGCGCAAAGCTGCTCAATCAGGTTGTAGATCTCGATCTTCGCGCCCACATCAATGCCGCGCGTCGGCTCGTTCAGCAGCAGGATCTCCGGTTCCGTTTCCAACGCCTTTGCCAGTACCACCTTCTGTTGGTTGCCGCCGGACAGGTTCTGCACCTCCGCCGACTTGCCGGGCGTTTTGATGGAAAGCTCCTTGATCCACTTGTCTGCAATGCTGTTTTCCTTTTTCAGGTTCAGCTTGAGCGTGCCCAGCCGCGAATCAATGCTGGCCAGAATGATATTGTCCGCCACTGAGTGGTCCAGCAGCAGCCCATCCAGCTTTCGCTCACTCGGCAGATACGCGATTTTGCGCGCCATAGCCTGCTGCGGCGAGGCGATCGTGACCGGCCTGCCGCCAATCAGGATCTCGCCTGCATCCAGATTCCGCACGCCGAAAATCGCCTCCAGAATATTCGTGCGCCCCGCGCCCATCAGGCCAAACAGACCCAGAATTTCGCCGCGCCGCACCTGAAAGCTCACGTTCTTGATCACGCTGTTTGTAAGCCCCCGTACCTCCAGCGCCACGTCGCCGTGCTCTGTTTCAATTTTCGGATACATATCCACGATCTCGCGGCCCACCATCATGTGGATGATTTCCTCCCGCGTGATTTTGTCCATATCCGAAACGCCCACCAGCCTGCCGTCGCGCATGACCTGCACCTTGTTCGCAATGCTGAAAATTTCCTCCATGCGGTGGGAAATATAAATAATGGCCTTCCCCTCCGCTGACAGGGTACGAATGATCTTGAACAGGTTCTGCGTTTCCGTTTCGTTCAGTGACGACGTCGGCTCGTCCATCACCAGCACCTTACACGTGCCGGACAATGCCTTTGCGATCTCCACCAGCTGCTTCTGTGCAACCGACAGCCGCTCCACTGGACAGAACGGATCCACATCCAACGACACGCGCTCCAGCAGCATCGTGCAATCGGCCTTCATTTTGGCATAGTCGATCTGCCCCAGCCTGTTCTTAGGCCAGCTGCCCAGAAAAATATTTTCCGCCACGCTCATATGCGGCAGGTTGTTGAGCTCCTGATAAATAATGCGAATGCCCGCATCCATCGCCTCTGCCGGCTTCTGATACGTCATGTGCTGCTCATCCAGATAGATCTCGCCCGCGTCCGCCCGATAAGCGCCTGACAAGATCTTCATCAGCGTCGATTTGCCCGCGCCGTTTTCACCGACCAGTGCCAGAACATCCCCGGCGTCCATGTGCAGGCTGACGTCGTCCAATGCCTTCACGCCCGGAAACTCCTTTGAGATATGTTCCATGCGCAATACCACGGTGCTTCCTCCTTTTTATACAAATCAGATTATAAAAGGGGCGCGCCCTTTTCTTCGAGCGCGCCGCCTGCCCTCCGGCAAACCGATCAGCCGTAGATCTCGCTGAAGTTGTCGCCGTCAATGTACCGGATCTGCACATAGTGCATGATCTCACTGGGCCGTTCGCCGTTCACCAGCTGAATGGCCAGCGGCACAAGCGTATCGCCGTAGTAATCCGGCATATAGTCCACAGCCGCGACCCACAGTTCGCTGCCAGACTCCATAATGGCTTCCACATTGGCGTCCAGACCGTTACTCACAAGAATGCAGTCATCCTGCCGGTTCTGGCTCTCAATCGCTGCCTGGAAGCCCAAGCCCATTTCGTTGTTGCCCGCAACGACCGCCACCGTTCCAGTGGGATGTGCCGTCAGCCAGTCAGTCATCTGCTGCTTGGCCATCTGCGTGGCGTCGCCGTTTCCGCATTCCAGCTCAAAATAGTGGTCCTCCGGCACGTCGATACCGGCATCCCGGATGGCCGCCACCGCATTCGTCGTCCGGCCATTGATGCTTTCCAGGTTTGCCGAGTAGGAAACCACCACGTTATCGACCTTGCCGCCAAACTTCTTCTCAATGTACTTTGCAGCGGCCTCACCTGCCGTATAGCCGGCAAAGTCGTTGTCAACACCCACAAAGTAGGAGTTTTCGCCCTCATACAGTGTGTCAATGGAAATGAGCGGAATGCCCGCATCGTTGCACTTCTGCACCAGCGCCGAGCCGCCGGCCACGTTCCAGTTGCTGTCCACAATGATGTCCGCGCCCTGCAAAATGAAGTTGTCGCACGCCGCCATCATTTCCGTTTCACTGCCGGAAGCTTCTGCATACAACACCTTGATGCCATTCTCTTCGCACACCTTTTCCACGCCCTTGTGGAAGCGCATCGGCGTGTCCAGCGCATCGGTATAGTTGATATAGCCCAGAACCATACCCTCCGGCGCTTTGGTCGTGTCCGCCGGGGCAGCCGTGTCAGCCGGGGCTTCCGCCGCCGGGGTTTCTGTCTGTGCGCTCTGTGCTGCATCTTCTGTCTTGGCTTCGGCGGCCGGTGCCGCGGTATCCGTGCTGCTGCACGCGCTCAGCATACAGGCGATCATCAAAACCGCCAGAAGCAGTGCCAGGGTCTTTTTCATTTCAAGTTCCTCCCGTATTTGATTTGCTCACCGTTCCGATGAACAATTTTAGAATATCGAGCAGATCCTTGAAACGCAATCAACTTTCCACAATTCGCTTAATTTAAATAATTTTAAGCAAATCACACAATTTTTGTTTAAATTTAACTTACAATTTGCACAGTTTTACAAATGCAAATTTGTGGACATCACCCACACGCTCACAGGCGCGCCGAATCGCGCACCACGATCCGTGCGCCGATCGCGATCTCTTCCGCCGGCTGATTCGGCACTTCGATCTTCCGAAGCAGTGATCGCACGCTGATTTTCCCCAGTTGCTTCATATCCTGTGCAATGGTCGTCAGCGGCGGATTGGAATACCGCGCCAGCGAAATATCGTCAAATCCAACTACGCCGACCTCCCGCGGGATCTTCACGCCCCGCCGCCGCAGCGCCGCCATCACGCCTATCGCAATGAGGTCGCTGGAGCATAAAAACACATCTGGCAGCGGCCGGTTCTGCGCCAGAAATGCCTGCATCACGGCGTTGCCGCCCTCAATTTTGTCCAGCCGCAGCGTCGGGTCCAAAATCACCATCGACTGGTCGATTTTCAGCCCGTTTTCCTCCATCCCCAGCCGAAACCCAATATAGCGGTCATAGGCATTCGACATGATGGGATCTTCCGAAACATACCCAATGCGCGCATAGCCAAACCGCACCAGCTTGCCAATGAGCTGCTTCATAATGTCCACATTGTTCGTTCCAATGGAATCGATCTGTGAGCCCGGGATCTTCCGGTCGCACAGTACCACCGGCAGATCCTTCGCCGCTTCCAGGATCTGTGCTTCATCGTCTGTGCCGCCGCCGCAAAAAATGAGCCCCTGCACACCGTTTTTGATGAGGCTGCGAATGTTCAAGATCTCCGTCCTGTGATGGTGCTCTGTGTTGCAGATCGTCACCGTGTAGCCATTCTGCCACGCTTCTTCCGAGATCGCGCGCACAATGCACGCATAAAACTCATTGGAAATGTCCGGTGTGAACACTGCGATCGTTCGGTTTCCCAGCTGCATATCCGCCTGCGGCATGGCCTTGTACCCCAGTGTTTCAATGGCCTGCCGCACCCGCTCCGCCGTTTCTGCCGAAATAGACGCTGTGTGGTTGATAACGTGCGACACCGTCGCGATCGACACCTCTGCCTGCTCCGCCACATCCCGCATCGTCACCTTTTTCCGCCGCCGTGCTTCCATATCCGTTCCTCCCGCTACGCATATTTCATGTAAATTTACACAAAAATCTATTAAAAGTATACTATCATACGCTGCCTGTTTTACGCAAGAATAATTTTCTTTTCCCCTCCGCGCTGCCGCAGAATACTGCTGCCGCAGGCCGCCGTTTCATCATTGCGTTCCCTGTTTCACAACAGAAAAGCGGGGCGGCTTTTGTCGCCCCGCTTTTCTGTCTGTCAAAATATCCTCGCAGAGTTCGCGCCCGCAGGCGCGAAAAAAGTCCGGATCATGTTCGGCGGCGGCGTGTACGTCGCCGAAAATACATTACGTCATGCAAGTTGCGTGAGCCTCCAAGAGCACAAGCTATGCGCAGTGCGATTGGCTAAGGCGAACCCATGCAGAACGAAGTTCTGTAGTGGAATTTTTGCGCCAAAGGCGCAAAAATGATACGCGCAGCATGGCGCAAGCCTTTTCAAACGCGAACCCAGCGCAGCGGTTCGCGTTTGAGAGCGTGTCAAAAAAAATTTTTGACACGCTCAAAAGCGGGGCGGCTTTTGCCGCCCCGCTTTCTATAAAGGTCGCCTATTTCCCCTGCTCCGCCCGGAACAGGAGGGTCACGATCTGTGCTCTGGTGCAGACGTCATTCGGGCTGAACTTTCCGTTGCCCGTACCGGTCGTAATGCCGTTCTCCACAGCCCACGCCACTGCTTTGGCGTAGTACGCGTCCTTCGGAACATCCGTAAACACAGCATCGTTCTTCGGTTCCGGTGCGCCCTCTGCGCGCCACAGGAACGTCACAGCCTGCGCTCTCGTGCACGCCCCGTTCGGGCCAAAGCTGCCGTTCCCAATGCCGCTCGTCACACCGTTCTCCACCGCCCATGCCACCGCCGCAGCATAGTAGCTATTTGCGGCAACATCCGCAAAGCCGGCGGCGTACTGCGCTGTGAGGCTGTCTGCTGCACGCCACAGGAACGTCACGATCTGGGCCCGCGTGCACGCGCTCTGCGGGCCAAACAGGTCGTTCCCAATGCCGCCCGTAATGCCGGCGGAGGCTGCCCACTGTACCGCCTCGTAATAATAGGCGCTTGCCGCAACATCGCGGAACAGACTTTCCGCCTCGCCGCGCACAAAGCTGCCCGTCACCGTGACCCGTCCGCTGGGCATCCGGAAGATGTACTTGCCGCCGCCCGCATGCTCCCAGTTCAGCTCCTCGCCGTTCCGGTCCGTCACTGTGAGTTCTCCCAGATGGTAGCCGCTGTCCGGTGTAGCGCGGATCGTCACCAAACTGCCGGGAACCGCGTTTTTCGGTGTAACTGTAATTGTGCCGTTTACAGTCTTGTCAACAACGAGCACCGGATAGCCTGTCGCACCAGTCGACCGCACGCCGATCGTCAGTGTGCCGGGCTGATACACAAGGCTGTAGTTCTGCCCGCCATCCAAGCCGCTTGCCACAATGCTGACCGTTCCCGTCTGGCTCATATCCGGCGTCCGGGCGTAATCCAGCACCAGGCTGCCGCCCAGTGTATCGCCGTTCAAAACGCCGTCCACCGTGTAATCCTGCCCCGGCACCGGTGCATCCAGCGCCGGTGCTGCCGCGCCAACATACGCAAAGCGATCCAGCACCGTCACTGTAGCTGTTCTCTTTGCAATGCGTACCTCCAGCGACGCCTCTGCCACGTCCTCGTGATTGCCGTCTCCGACCACCTTGTAGTAGACCGTGTAGGTGCCCGCATTGGCCGCCGCCGGCAGCGCCGCTTCATAGCTGCCGCCTTCCAGTCTGTACTGGATCTCGCCCGTACCGTTGGCCGAGCCCGCGCGGATGAGCGTCTGTGCATCACCGTCATATACCAGCCCCACTACGCCCTCCGGCGCGGTCATACTGCCGCTTGCCGGTGTGATGGATGCTTCTGTAAACGCGTGTGTTTTATCTGCGTCGTTCAGCGTGTAATTTGCCGCAGCCGCGCCCTTTAAATGAAGCGCCAGCATAACGGTTTTATGCTCACCGGCATTCTCATCGGCATATGGCCCGGGCACAGCCGCGATCGCGACATCATCGCTGCCAACGCGGCCCGTAAAGCCGACCGTGCCGGTGAGGATCCCCGCATTCTTCGTGCCGTCATATACCTTTGTCACAGCGATCTGCGAGAAATTGAGGTTTTCCAGTGCCCGCGCGCGGATGTCTGCCGTTGCTGCGGCCTGCGAGTTTTCTGCCAGTGTGTAGTTCCCCGCCTGCTCGCCCGTCAGTGTCACCGTAAGCTGCACCGGCTTGCCTTCTCCAACATTTGCATCCGCAAATGCGGCGCGAATGGTATAGTCCGGTCCTTTGCCGCTGACCGCATTGCTCAGCGTGCCGCGGCTGTTCACCACAGCCGCCTTGAGGCCGTCATACACCTTATCCTGAACGGTAACGCCCGTCAACGTCACCGCGCGCTGCGCGATCTCAAAGTGCTCCGTGACTGCCGCAAAGGTATAATTGCTGCCGTCCTTCGCCGTAACCGTGACCGAACCGGCCTGTTTCCCGGCGTCTATGTTCGTACCATATGAGACCGTATAATCCGTGTCCTCCACAAGCGTCACACCGTCCGCCGTCACACGTACCACCGGCGTAATGGCGCTGCCGGTATACGCCCAGTCGCCGCTGACCGTCACCGCAGGCACGACCAGCTTCGGCAGCACCAAAACGTCAACCAAGATCCCTGTTGCCGTCTTATAGTTGACCGGGTCATCCGGCGTAAATGTCGCTGCAAAGCGGTTTGTTCCTACATCTCCAACGCCCTTTGTATCATCCTGCCAGCTCCAGCCCGCCGGCAGCGTCACGTTCGCCAGCGTATCGCCATAAGTCGCCGTCCGTCCACCCGGAATGGTGTAGGCCGGGTCCGCCTGCCCAATGGATACCTGCACGCTCTGCGCCTCTGTGTCGCTGTGGTTTTCATCGCCCTGCACCATGTACCAGACAACATAGCTGCCCGCATTCGTTGCGGTCGGAATGTCTTCCGTAAACGCGCCGTCAGCGCCCAGCCGGTACACCACCTTACCGCCCGTGGCTGCACCCGCCGTGACCAGCTCCTGTGCACTTGTCTTATACACAAGGCCGCTGACGGCCGCCGGCGCCTTTGTCAGCACGGCAGGTGCTCCCGTTACAGGCACGGTCACATCCTTCGTCACCACATAGCCTTCCACCGCCGCTTCACAGCGGAAGGTATGCGTACCCACGTTCAGGCTGCTCGCCGTATAACTGGCTGCCGCTGCATTTTCGATCAGCGACGCCGTTTCACCCGTTACGGTATACCACCGATAGGAAACGCCAGCTCCGTCCTCCGCCGTGGTCACGTCCGCCGTCAGCAGCACGTCTTCGCCGTGGGAATACGTGTTCTTGCTTGCCGTCACCGTCATGCTCTGGATGGGCTTTTTCCGGGGCCGGACAGTCACTGTCACTTTTGCATCGCTCAGGTCCGAGTCGTAGTACCAGATATTTTTAGCTGATCTATATAAAGTATACCCTTCCGGCAGAACGTCCGCCAGCGTTCCGTTCTCCACGGTGATCCCGTCGATCCGGCCGCCGTAGAGCGTTGCCTTTCCAACGCCGTCGCCATTCGCTGCGCTGATCTTCAGCACGGTATAATCTGTATTGTCATCCAAATCGTCATCCAAATAGCCGAAAATACCGCTATAAATGGTAAAGCTGCACGCTTCGCCGCCAGAGGTTCCAATGAGCTTGCCAGGCTGCACAAAGCATAGGATCGTATCCTCTGTGTCATCCGCTCTGCCAACCGTCACGCTGCCGGAATTTTGCACGTAAAATGCCTGCTTTGCAGTAATCGACGACTTCTTCGCTCCCGTGTTGATCAGCGTGAGGTTTGCATTTTCCACCTGGAACGTACACTCTGTATCCTCAGCACCCCATGTCGAAGAAAAGCTTTTCCCATTTGTATCCAGAGTCAGGTCCTTATCCTGCACGAGCAGCGGTTCGTCGCGCAACACATTCTGCAGCAGCCGCACCGTGTCGCCGCTCTGCGCCGCAGAAATTGCCTCCTGCGGCGCGGCAAAATACGATTTTGCGTTTTCGTGTGTAAGCTCCGCCGCCATCACCGCGCCGCACTGTGTGCAGACGCTCTGGCCATCCACGCCGGGATGCCCGCAGTCCGTCGTGTGCAGCGCCGCTGGAACCTCTACCGTTTGTTCATACAGCGTACCGCCATACAGCGTTGCCGTGCAGCGCACGTTGGCCGTACCGGCCTGCGCGGCCGTCTGCTCCAGCGTTTGCCCGGTCTGACCAGACTGCTCCGCATCGTTCCAATACCACTTATACGTGATTTTCCCAGCCGGCGCGCCCAGCACACTGGCCTGCACGCGCACAGTCTGCCCTGTGTATACGCTGAACGTGCCGTCCTCTGCCGCCGTGACCGCCGTGTTGTTTGCAAACACCTGTGCAGACCCGCGCATACGCCGCACCCGGCACAACGCATCGACCGCCGGCAGGTTGGCTGTCAAATCGTATTCCGCAGACTCCGTGGCCACATAATATCCCGTTGCGAGATACGCGCCCAGCGCGTGCTCCGTCGCCGCAAAGCCGCCGATGCTGCCCGCGCCGTCAGAAGAATCCATCAGCTTGGACGTCGCGTCTGTGATGTTCAGCCGCGCGGCCGCAGCGTGTCCGTTCAAGTCAAACGTGACCGTGCCCCCGCTCAGCTGAATTTCCTCTGTTGCCGTGCTGTCCGCCAAGAGCGTCAGCGTGCAGCCGTTCTGCGCCACTGCCGCAGCAGCGGCCTCTGCCAGTGTGTCATAATACGTGACTGCCGTCTGCGTCGTGACCCGCGCTGTCATCTGCTTTTGGCATTCCGTGCATTTACCGCTTTCATCAAAGCTGCCGTGCGGGCAGCTTTTGCCGCAGGCGCACAGGCCGGTCTCGCTGCTGTAGCTGTGCCGGTCATGCTGCTGTACGGTCACATTGTTCAGACTCTGCACGCTGCCGCTTACAACCGTGCCACCCTGATAGAACGCCTTGTCCTCGGCCAGCAGCGAAGTCAGCGTCTGTGTGCCGGCAGCTGTCTTGATGCTGCTGAACGTGCCGGTGTACAGCGTTGCCATGCCCTTGCTCAAACGCAGACTGCCCAGACTGTCGTCACTGATAAATTGGATCTGTCCGTTCTGCGCCGCATTCGCCGAACCAATGGTCACCTCCGCAGCCGCCGCGTTCAGCTCCAGCGCCGTCCGATTGTTGCCGGTCGTTTTCAGCGCCGCTGTTTTTTGGGTATTGGAGTTGCGCAGCGTCAGCGTGATGCGTTTTGCGCCATTCAAAAGCAGCGTGTTTCCGCTGGAAGTGACCGTGCAGCCGTTCAAATCGATCGTAAACTGGCCGTCCGCGACATAGATCTCATCTGTCGTCACATCCCGCAGCACCGTAACGATGCTGTTCTCATAACCAACGGTCGTCGCGCGCCCCACGGCCTCCTGCAGTGTGGGGAAGTATATCGACGTTCCGTCCGCCTTTGTCAGCAGTGCCTCCACAGACGCGCCGCAGGCGCACTTGCCGGTCACGTCATACAAGTGTTCATGCCCGCTCAGCACCTTCACATCCCGCAGCTCCTGCACATTGCCCGGCACGATCGCGCCGGTTCCGGTTCTGTGGAACGCACGCCCCGTGTCCAGCAGCGCCTCCAGCGTGCCGCTTTCTGTTTTCAGGCGTCCAAATTCGCCGCCCTGCAGCTTCATCGTGCCGCCGGCTATATGCACCTCTGCATATGTACCGCTCTGGATCGTCACATTGCCGGCCTCCACGTTGACCGCAGGCTCTATCGTGCCATTGCCCGTCAGCGTCAGCTGCATCGCGTAGTCCGCGTCCTTCTGGATCGTAAATGTTCCCGTCTGGCCAAGGATGCTGTGCCCGCCCAGATCCAGCGTCAAATTCTGCGCGCTGCTCAGTACCAACGGGCTGTTTTCATCCATCGTGTGGTCCGCAAGCAGCGTGACGGTCGCGTTTTGAATGGCAGCTGCCCGCGCCGCAAAGGCAAACGGCAGCGAAACATAATACGACGTCGTGTTTCCGGCCCTCAGCTTTGCTTTCATCTGTGTATGACAGTTTGTGCAGACATTTTCCGTGTCCACCGTTTTATGTTCGCAATGCAGCCCGCAGGCGCAATCCGTGCCGTTGCCCGTAAAATCATGCGTGTGCGGCCCAACGTGCCAGTTCGGCTGCGCCGTCAGATTTTCCGTTTTCTGTACCGCATTGATCAGTTTGCCCGCCGCGTCAAAGAATGCGCAGCCATCGGCCAGCATCTCGCTGTACGGCCTATCATTGCAATATGCGCCGCGCTTTATAAGATACATATAGTTGCCGGTATACAGCTTCACGACGCCGTTGCCCCAATGCAGCGTGTCCTTGCTGATTTGATTCTCCGGCACCGTGAAGTTGATCTCGCCGTTCAGCGCCGCAACCGGCGAACCGACCGTGAGCTGAATATCCGTCGCATAGTGACTGTCTGAATCTTTAATATTGCCAACATATATTCCGGGATTATACTGCCCTGAGCGCCACTCCGCCGGATGCTCCAGATCGGAATTGATCAGTTTTACATCAACAGTATTTGTTCCGACAAAACCAGGTGTCAGGACCATACCGCCGTTCTCGCCTGCAAATGTAACGGAATGTCCATTCAGGTCGATCGTAAAGCTGCCATTCCAGATGGTGGACTTCTTGTCTGACCATGTATCCTGCAGCAGCTTCAGCGTGCTGCCAGTGTTTCCTGCCGCCGCTGAAAGCAAGTCGAAAAAACCGCCGTATTGTGTTGTGCCGTCTGCCCGGATCAGCACAGCCTCCCCCATCGTCATCCCGCAGATGGTGCAGCTATGGTCTTCTCCGACCTCCCCGTGGGTACATTCGTAGCCGCACTTAATACACTTGCCGCTGGGGTTTGTCTTGTCATAAGTATGTTCCCCGTTCTCACAGGGGGTGCCGGCTGTGATATGCACATATTTTTCTGTTCCAACGGCCGAAACCGTCACTGCGCTGTTTTCATCCGCACCGGCCGTGATGGCCATGCCGACTTCCACGGAAGGCGCGGACTGAAACGCCGCCTGCGTGCCGGAGGCCGTGACCGTTCCGCCGGCAATGACCGGTGTGCTTTGGGAGCCGGTACAGCCAAAGCCATATGGGCCGCCCTCCGCCGTCACGTTCGCCTTATCCCGAACCGTGATCTTGCCGGTAGAATCAGTGTTGGTGACCGCTGCGCCCCGTATGCTCGTTGCGTTTACAGTCACATTGCCTGCAAACGTAATATGCTTACCCACACTGATGGCGTGCGAATATCCCGTCAGATTCAGCGTGCCGTCGCCCTGGATCGTCAGATTCGTTCCATTGCCGCCCGCGGTGCCGCCCCGTCCGTTGATGGCAATGCCATACTCGTCGCCCTCGTCCATCGTGCCCAAACTGGTGATCGAGTTTTCCCCCGTCACCACAATGGTCAGGTGCAGACCGTAATGCATCCAGGTTCCATCCACCCACTCTATGCCCCGTGTGCTTTCATTCGTCGTAATGTCCAGGCCATTGAGATACAGCACATTATTTTTGTACCAGGCCACATACTGTGCCGGTTCGTTGCCATATTGAGAAGATTTCGCCGCTGTACTGTCATTGCTTTCAAGATAATCGCCCTTGCCGCCCCCCAGTTCGATCCCGTTCACAGTCACTGGAAACAGCTCCACGTCCGCATCGTCCGCCAGCGCTGCCGCAGGCAGCAGCGTCAGGCACATTGCCAGCGCAAGCACAAAGCTGGTGATCCTTCTTTTCATGCGCACCCCTCCATTGGCATATTTTCACATCATCATCATACCTGTTTTTCAAAAAACTTGCAAGGATATTTGCGTAAATTGTCCGTTTTCTGCGTAAAAATTCAAAACACGCGTGCTTTTTCTATTGCTCCTTCCCGCTTTCTGTTCTCCCCGTACAAGCCCCGCCTTCACACATCCACACCAAGGCCTGCCGCCGCAGCCCCAACCCCCGCTCCCAACATAAAATGCCCGTCCGCAGGCGGCACGGCCTGCACAGCAGACCTCTCTCCACCATAAAAGAAAAGACACGCTTCCGCGTGTCTTTTCTTTTATGTGTCATGCGAAGCATAAAAAGTCGCTGCGAACGATATGCAGTCCGCAGCGACGTGGTGGAGACTACTGGACTCGAACCAGTGACCTCATGCGTGTGAAGCATGCGCTCTAACCAGCTGAGCTAAGCCTCCGTTGCTGGGTTATTATAGCACCCCTGTTTTAAAAAATCAAGCACAATTTTTCACACGCCATCCCGGCACCCACAGCCAGTGTTCAGCGTGTCCAATATCCTCTCTTTTTTCTGACTTTTCCAGAAGATATTTTTAATCATGCTATCAGTTTAGAGCTTTTTTGCCAGCGCCAACAGCGTCTGCCGCGTATTGTCCTCCGGGTGCTCCAAAACGTGTGCCAGCAGCGTCCGCAGCAGCGCGCCGACCGCTGTGCCCTTTCGTTCCGGGAAATCGCTCCCGCGCACAGCCAGCTGCCGCAGTGTCACACAGTCGCCCGAGGCCCGGATCTTCTCCAGCAGCGCCGTCTTTCCATCCAGCGCCGCCGTCAGCTCCGCGACCTCCCAGCCGTGCGCCGCAAGGATTTTTTTCAATGCCAGCGCATCCAGCCCGGGCCGGTACGCCTGTGCCGCCGCCGTCATCCGCGCGCCCAGCGCCGATGGCAGCCGCAGCGCCGCCGGGTCCAGTGCTGGCAGCAGCACCCGCAGACCCGCCCAGCGCGCCGCACCTGCCGGAAGCGTTGCCAGCCACGACAGATCCGCGCACCCTTCCAGCCCGCACGCCGTCAGCAGTCCCGCCTCCAGCATCTCGCCCAGCCGCTCCGGCCGGGGCGACTGCAGCGTCTTTTCCATTTCATCGCGCACCCGCTCGCGCGAGAGCGCCGCGCACAGCGGCGCGCATTTGCGCACTGCCCGCTCCGTTTCCGGCTCGATCACAAAGCCCAGCTGCGCCGCGAACCGCACTGCCCGCAGCATCCGCAGCGCATCCTCCCGAAAACGCGCCTCCGGCACGCCTACGCACCGCAAAATGCCGCGCCGCAGATCGTCCTGTCCGCCGCACACGTCATAGA
>CAKTXB010000006.1 GCA_934630555.1 uncultured Oscillospiraceae bacterium | reverse complement strand
ATGGCCCAGCTGCTCACCTTGTCCGCATCGGCAAAGCCGCTCAGGTTCTCCTCCAGCGTCACAGCGTCCATGCCGTTCGCCGCGGCGCAGCGGAACAGCATCGCGGCCAGCTGCTCGCGCGTGATGGGCGCGGTCATGTTCGTGCCGTCGGAAATGCCATTCTTCATGGCCCACTGGCGGCCCGCCTCGTACCATGGGCTGCTCTTGGCCGTGTCCTCGCCGCTCAGACGCGCCAAAATCGTCACGATCATACCGCGTGTCGTATCAGCGTTCGGGCTGAACTGGCTGCTCGACGTGCCGGTCATGAGACCGTTCTCGGACACATAGTCCACCGCGTCCGCAAACCAGTCGCTGCTGCGCACATCGCGGAAGCCGCCGTCTGTTTCGGCTTCATTCGCAGCGTCCTGCCTGCTGCTGCCCTTGGCGGGCTGCTGCACCTTCGATGTGCCGGTGGTCAGCAGGTGGAGCTTGCGCTGCGCGGCCACGAGCGTTTCATAGTTCGTGACGAACAGCTTCTGCCGCGCCGTCAGCGCGTCATAAGCTTCGCCGGCGGCAGCGATGGCATCTTCGCTTTCCTTGGTCACTTCACCAATGGCGTCGATAAGGGCGGCTACGGCGTCCGCCTCCGGGTGCAGCGCTTGCAGCGCAAACAGATAGCCGGAGTCGTTCTTGTAGTAGATCGTGCCCTCGCTGTCACAGATGGGCGAGCCGAGGCAGTATTGCCGCTTGTCGGAGTCCGGCACATAGATGTGCTCCACCGCAAACGTGTCTGCCTTGGTATCCCACGTCACGCAGTACAGGCCGCCCGGAAACGCATTGTATGTGGTATAGATGTATACAAGCCCCTCGGCCTGCTCATAGGCGGTGCTCATGAGCATCGGCGCCTGTGGGTAGCCGGGCAGGGTGATGCCCTGCACGAGCTGCATCGTGTTCACGTCAATGATGTTCAGCGCACCGGGCGACGAGAACTGCGAAGCACCCGACGTGCCGATGAATGCCTTGCCCTTGTAGATAATGGGCGTGCTGGTGCACATGTTGCCCATGTCCACGGTCTGGAACGCATCGTGGTCAAAGTGGCCGTCGGCGCTGATGGGGGCCTTAAGGAACAGGCCGCCCTTGGTCACGGCGTAGCATGCACCCTCGTAATAGGCCACGGTGGAGCGAATGTCGCCCTTGATGCCCGCAATGGTGTCAATGATGGCGCCGGTGTTGGGGTCCACGCTGTAGAGAATGGCGTTGGCGGTGTAGTCGCCTTCGCCGGTGCCGTCGTCCGAGCCGAACACGACGTAGTTGTCGGTGGCATAGGCGCCGGCCCAGTAGAAGCCGCCCTTGTGGCTGACCGTCCACTTGGCATACTTGATCTCGTCCGTCTGGTCGGGCTTTTCATCTGCCACCGGGAAGCAGGCGAACGTGCCGCTGGTGCTCTCGCCGTTCCATGTGCCAATGTAGATATAGCCGTTGTAATACGTAATGGGGGAGATGGTCTGGCCGCCAATTTTTTCACTCAGCCACACGGATTCCAGTGTGGCGGCGTCAAACGCCTGGATCTGGTTGTCCAGCTGGACGAACACCATGCCCTCGGCATAGGTCAGCGGGTTCGTGGCAAAGCCGGCAGTATCATTCATCCGAGCAGATTTCAGCACCTCGCCGGTTTCTTTATCCAGCAGGTAAATGTTTTTTGCCATGGCGCAAATCAGCACGTCATGCTTTACGCCGTCTACGTCCATATCGTTCAAAATGATGGGCGGCGTGGGCGATGTCCACTTAGTCTTGCCCATTCTCACGGCCCATTTCAGATCGGTTTCTTTCAGCGTGGTGGGGGTCGTTGCGCTGCGGATGGCCATGTTGTCATCGCTGCCGCGGAAGTTTGTCCACTCGCCGGAGTAGTTTGTGTGCGTGCTCGCGGGTATGGGTTCCAGTGCTGCGATCTTGATGGGCTGGCTGTTTGCCGCAGCTACAAAAGTGTTTTTTACAGTGACGCAGCCGTCTTTGATAGCGGCGTAGGTATAGGTCTCCCCCTCTGTCAGGCCGACAAAGGTATGCGGGTCGCCTTCCTTGACGTCCATATATCGGTGATATTCATTCCACACACACACGCGTGTGCCGTCCGGCACGTCAAAGGACTGATTGAGTGAAGCCAGCCATGTGATGTGGAAGGTGTATTCAGAAGAATATTTTTTGTCGTTGGTTTCGGTTCTTACCTTGACCTCGTTTACGCCAGACACAGGCACGGTGGCCTGACCGCCTGTTGCTTCCACACCGTTAAACAGGACAGTATAGGATTTTTCATCCGCACCGTATGTAAAGATGAGCTCTTTGACCGACTCATTAACGAAAATATAGTAATCGTCGTGCCTGTCGCTTGCAACATCCCATACTGCGTAGTCGTCATTTTTGGCATTCTGCGAGTAAATGTAATACCACGTTTCGTTGGCGTCCGTTACATTGTTGATGCCGGAACGCGGCGGACAATAGACATGGAAGGTATAGGTGATGCTGTCGTCACCGTCTGTAACAGTGACCTTAACATCGTTTTCGCCGTAGGTCAGATCTTCAAGCTTCGTTAAGTATTGACGGACTTCCACGATCTGGCCATTACCAACCTGTGCTGTGACTTTGGCTGTCTGGCTGGTCGGTGTTGCACTAACCAGACGCTGGCCCATACCCCATACCTGAAGCGGCGCGGTAAAGCTGTATTCCAGCTTGTCCGCGGAAAAGCCGCCTGTGTCCCATTGTGGGCTATCCACATTCATACGAACCAATGTGTTTCCTGCACGTAATTCAAACGCTTTGAACGGCGAAGCCGTTTCTGCCGCGCCGTCGGCCAGCGCGACTGAGGGCAGCAGCCCCACCACCAGCACCAAAGCCAGCAGCAGGGATAATACTCTCTTTCTCATGGGGATCGTCCTCCTTTTTCGGCGTCCGTGGCCGGCCACGGACAGGGAGGGCGCACCCTCCCTGATATGCCTTGTATGATGCCCTTATCATATCGGAAGAAACGACCGGAAGCAAGCAATTTTTCCTTGCGCTGCGGGAATATTTTAGTTGCACCCTCACACCAGCAGGGCGCGCGCCCAAATGGGCCGCACAGCGCGCAGCAGCTCCGGCAGCTGCGCCTCCGGGAGCGGGTTTTCCCCAAAACCGGCCTCAATGGTAAAGCCGGGGCGGCGGAAGCGATGGACGAACCAGTCCTTGAACCCGGCGTTGTCCGACTTCGGCGGCACGCTGCACACGCGGTAGCCGCTCACCGCCGCAAAGTCGGCGGCCAGCTGCGCGCTGCCGGGCGGCTCCAGACCGTGGAAGCCGTGATAGATCTCGCTGCCCTGTGTGTGCAGCGCCAGCGCCAGATCGGGGTGGACACAGCACGTATAGGCCGCCAGCGCCGCCGTTTCCGGCTGACTGAGCGGCTGCGCGCCGGGCCAGTCGCGCGGGGCGGGCGCAGAAATACCGCGCGCGGCCTTGATGCGCACGGCGTCCTCCCACGCGGCGGGATAGTTGAGATTCAGGTCCACGCCGTCCAAATTCGCTTTCCAGCCCTGCGGGAACGGGATGCCGGGAAACTGCGCCGCCAGCCGCTGCGCGCGGAGAAATTCGGCGCTGCCGGGCGTGATGGCGCCTGTTACCAGATCGACCCCGTCCGGGTCCACCATGGGCACGAGATATAAGACCGCGTTGTGGTACAGCTGCGACGCGCGCACGCCGCCAAACTCCCCGTCCTGCTCCAGCGCGGCGCAGTATTCCTCCAGCAGCGCCCAGCAGAGCGTGCTGGTGATGTGCTCGTTTGCGTGGTGCCCCGCCGTGACCAGCACCTTGGTGTGCCCCTGCCCCAGCTGCAGAGCCAATACAGGCCGCCCGCCGCGTGTGCGCGTGAGCGTGCGGATGTAAACAAACGGAAAGCGCACCCGCAGGCGCGCCGCCAACGCATCCTGCCGCTGCGCACAGATCGGTGCCAGATCAGCTGCCATGAAAGATCCCCTCCGGAGCTATGTATATGCGCGGCGTTGGGGATATATTCCAAAGCTCCGGAGAAAAGGGGAGCGGCTCAGCCGCTCCCCGCAGATCATCAAAAAAGCCTCGCAGAGCTCGCGCCCGCAGGCGCGAAAAAAGTTCAGCCTTCTCAAACGCGGACCCAGCGCAGCGGTTCGCGTTTGAAAGCGTGTCAAAAATATTTTTTGATACGCTTAGGGGAGCGGCTCAGCCGCTCCCCAAAAACAGTTATGCTCCAAAAATCGCCTTCATGCACCGATAGGTCATGTAGCAGTCGAATTTTGCCACGGTTTCGTACGGCGCGTGCATGGACAGCACCGGAACGCCCGCGTCGAGCGTGTCGATGTTGCGCTGGGCCATGAACTTGGCGACCGTGCCGCCGCCGCCCGCGCCCGTGCGGCCAAGCTCTGCCATCTGCCAGGCGACGCCCTGATCGTTCAGCAGCTTGCGCAGCCAGCCCACGACCTCGGCCGACGCGTCCGACGCGCCGGATTTGCCGCCGCTGCCGGTGTATTTGCACAGGCCCACGCCAAAGTTGATATACGCGCTGTTGCGGCGCTCATAGACCTCGGAAAAGTTCGGGTCATAGGCGGCCGTCACGTCGGCGGACAGGCAGAACGAATTTGCAAAGCACTGCCGCAGCGGCACGTCCTGCGCGCGGCACAGCTGCTCCATGAACCAGTCGAACGCCTCCGACTGCATCCCCGAAACGCCCTCCGAGCCGATCTCCTCCTTGTCAGCGAAGATGCATACGGCGGTCTTGTTCGGATGCTCCAGCTCTAAAATGGCGGCAAGCTCGGCATAGGCGCACACGCGGTCGTCGTGGCCATAGGCGCCGATGAGGCTGCGGTCAAAGCCCAGCTCCCGCGCGTTTGCGGCGGGCACGGCTTCAAGCTCCGCGGAGATGAAGTCCTCCTCCGTAATGCCGTATTTTTCGTTCAAAATGCGCAGAATGGCCAGCTTTACCGCGTCGCCGCCGTCCTCGCCCGGCTCGGGCCAGCTGCCGATGAGAATGTTCAGCGTTTCCGACTGAATGGCCTCGTCCAGCGGCTTTTTGCCCTGCTCGCGGCCCAGATGCGGCAGCAGGTCGTTGATGACGAACTGCGGGTCGCCCGCGTCTGCGCCGATGTTCACCTCCGCGCGGCTGCCGTCGGCGCGGATGACGCAGCCGTGCAGCTCCAGCGGCACCGTGACCCACTGGTATTTGCGGATGCCGCCATAGTGGTGCGTTTTAAAATACGCCATGGCGTTTTCCTCATACAGCGGGTTCGGCTTGAGGTCGAGCCGCGGCGCGTCGGTATGCGCCGCACCGATGTTTGCACCGTCCGACAGCGGCCGCGTGCCGATGACGGCCAGCATGATGGCCTTGTCGCGGTTATTATAGTAGACTTTGTCGCCCGGCTTCAGGGTCATGCCCGCCGCGTAGGGGCGAAAGCCGCGGCCCTCTGCCAGCTGCACGGCGGTCTTTACGCATGCACGCTCCGTCTTGGAGCGGTCGAGAAACGCGCAGTAGTCGGCGCAATAGCGTTCCATGTCCTGTTTTTCCGCGTCCGTGAGCCGGGTATAGCCGTGCTTTGGCGCATAGAGCAGCTTCTGTTTTTCTTCCTTTGTCATGTTGCCGTACACTCCTTTATGATCTGGTCGAGCAGCGCGCCGGCGCGTGCCCGGAACTGTGCCGGCGTCATATCGCCGCCGCGCAGCAGATAGTCACAGTGTGCCTCATAAAACGCGTCTGATACCTGCGCGTCCAGCCGGGCCTCCGCCTGCTCCGGCGTGATATGGTCGCGCGCCAGAATGCGCCGCAGCCGCACATCCCGCGGGGCGAGCACGCCGAGCGTTGCACGGCAAAGCGCGCCAAGGCCGCTTTGGATGAGATTGATGGCGTCGATGGCGGCCAGCTGCACGCCGTTTGCCTCAGCCTGCCGCAATTCTGCCTGCACCGCCGCGCCGACGTGCCTTGCGGTGATGGCGTCCAGCTGCGCGCGCCTTTGCGGGTCGTGAAACACGAGCGCGGCCAGATGCCTGCGGTCCAGCTTCCCATCCGGTGTGAACACCGGGCCGAAGGCATCGGTGAGCGCTGCCCGCAGCGCCGGACTTTCGGAAACGAGCTTGTGATAGAGCGCGTCACAGTCGATGGTGACGCCGCCGCGCGCGCGCACGGCCTCCAGCGCGGTCGTTTTGCCCGCACCGCTGCCGCCGGTGATGCCAATGACAAGCAGACTCATACCGTCACCACATCAAAGCCCGCAGCCTTTTTCAGCCGGTTGGCAACGGCAAGGCCCAGCCCTGCCTCATCCGGGCACTGCGCCCAGATGCGCGCGGCGCTCGTCTGGTCAAATGTGCGCAGTGCGTCAAACACCCGCTGCGCCTGTGTGCGTTTATTGTCCGCTGAGCCGAGGTCATGCACCAACAGGCCCGGGAAGCCGGCGGCAAATTCAGAAAAGCAGATCACGCCGTCGCCCGCCTGCGCGTGCGCGCGGATATAGTCCGCGCTTTTTGCCGCGTCGCCGCAGAGCACGGTCACGGGGGCTTTCGGCGCGTAGTGGCGGTATTTCATGCCGGGCGCCTTTGGCTTTTCGCCGGGGGCGACGGGCTGTGTGATGCACTTGTCTACGAGGACCTCACCCAGCACGCTTTGCAGCGCCTCCAGCGGCAGACCGCCCGCGCGCAAAAGCCGCGGCGGCGTGACGGTCAGGTCAAGGATGGACGATTCCACGCCCACGCCGCACGGTCCGCCGTCAAACACGGCGTCAATGCGGCCGTCCATGTCCTCCAGCATATCCGCCGCCGACGTGGGGCTGGGGCGGCCGGAGAGATTGCCGGACGGCGCGGCAATGGGTACGCCCGCCGCGCGGATGACAGCCAGCGTGACCGGGTGATCCGGGCAGCGCACGCCCACAGTCTCCAGCCCGCCGGTGGTGCGCAGCGGCACGATACTCCTGCGCGGCAAGATCATTGTCAGCGGGCCGGGCCAGAACGCCGCCGCCAGCGCATAGGCGCTTTCCGGCACGTCCGTGCAGTAGCGTTCCAGCCAGCTCTCATCCGGCACGTGGATGATGAGCGGGTTATCCTGCGGGCGTCCCTTGGCTTCAAAGATGTGCAGCACGGCCTCCTCGTTCAGCGCGTTTGCGCCAAGGCCGTATACCGTTTCCGTGGGGATGCCCAGCAGCCCGCCCGTGCGGATGATGTCCGCGGCGGCCGCGATGTTTTCAGGACTGTTATCGGTAAAAACTCTGGTTTTCAAACCAATTCCTTCTTTAGCTTTCAGATTTTTGCAGCTTTTCGGCCTGGTCGGCGGTGATGAGCGCGTCGATGAGCTCATCCAGATCGCCGTCCATGATGCTGCCGATCTTATAGAGCGTCAGCCCGATGCGGTGGTCGGTCACGCGCCCCTGCGGGAAGTTATAGGTGCGGATGCGCTCGTTGCGCATTCCCGTGCCGACCTGACTGCGGCGCTCATTTGTAACAGCGGAGTCGATGCGCGCCTGCTCCTGCTCATAGAGCTTGGCGGCCAGCATCTGCATACACTTTTCGCGGTTCTGCACCTGCGAGCGCTCCTCCTGACACGCCACCACGATGCCCGACGGCTTGTGGATGAGCCGCACGGCGGAGGATGTTTTGTTGATGTGCTGCCCGCCCGCGCCCGACGAGCGGTAGACCTGCATTTCAATATCCTCGGGCCGCAGGTCGACCTCGGCCTGCTCCACCTCCGGCAGCACGGCCACCGTGGCCGTGGAGGTGTGCACGCGCCCGCCCGATTCCGTTTCCGGCACACGCTGCACGCGGTGTACGCCGGACTCGAACTTGAGCCGCGCATACGCGCCCGCGCCGCAGATCATGAAGTCGGCTTCTTTCACGCCGCCAAGCTCCGTTTCGCTGTAGTTGAGCAGCTCCACGCGCCAGCCGCGCGATTCGGCGTACATGCTGTACATGCGGAACAGGCTGTGTGCAAACAGCGCGCTCTCCTCGCCGCCCACGCCGCCGCGTATTTCCATGATGACGTTTTTATCGTCGTTTGCGTCGCGCGGCAGCAGCAGGATCTTGAGCTCCTGCTCCAGCGCGGCCAGCCGCTTTTTGGCGGTCTGGAACTCCTCCTGACACAGCGCCTTCATCTCGGCATCCTGGTCGCCGCGCATCATATCCAGTACGTCGTCCAGCTCCTGCTGCGTTTTGAGATAGGCGCGGTAGGCCGTCATGATGGGTTCGAGCTGCTTCTGCTCGCGCAGCAGCCGGGCCGCTGCTTTGGGGTCGGCGTAAAACTCCGGCTGTGCGGCGCGCGCCTCCATTTCCAGATACCGCTCTTCCACCAGCCGCAGCTTGTCCAGCATGGCAAACACCTCCCACAGTTCATTCTGCCGCCTATTTTACTAGATTTTATGGGCAACGTCAAACGAAAATAAACGCCGAAGGGGCAGCGCTCCTCCGGCAAAAATGTGTTTTCATCGTCTGCCCAGATTCACCAGCAGAATGCCGATCACAATGACGGCCGCGCCCGCCCAGTTGAGCGGGCTGACGTGCTCGTGCAGCACGAATGCCGAGGCGGCCAGCACCAGAATGCACGAAAGCCCCGTGGCAATGGGGAACAGGATGCTGAGATCATTGCGGCTGACAAGCAGCAAATAGAGCAGAAAGCTCACCACATAGCACGCGCAGCCGCCCACGCTCACAAGGCTGAGCTTTATGTGCACCAGCCGTTCGAGCCATGCCATGGCAGGGTAGCTCGTGCCGAGCTTGAACAGCACCAGACCACCTACGGAGCACAGCAGATATGCGATAAACAGGACGATCATTTCCCACCCTCCTGTTCCTGAAGCCGCTGCTCCAGCTCGCACACGCGCTTTTCCAGAAGCGCCGTCTGCTGAATGGTGCGCGTGAGCTTATCGTTCATGCGCGAGAGAATGGCCGTGAGCGAGATCTCCAGCAGCATGATAAAAAAGCAGATGGCCGAAATGAGCGCGTTCATCTCGCTTTGAATGCCGAACAGGCGTGCCAAAAACGTGAGGATACCGGGGAACAGGATGAGAATGAACAGCGCCACGCCCATCACGAGCCACAAAAGAAAATACTTGAGGTTCAGCCCCTGCCTGCGCACAAACAGCAGCAGCACGGCAAAATAGACTGTCATGGCCAGAATGAGCACCAGACGCAGCGTGGGTGACATAGGCAGCCTCCTTTACAGCTTGGCGTGCGGCGTATGCAGCAGCACGGCCAGCGTGACCTTCATCATGTAATACACCGCGCCAAGATCGCCGATGGACGATGTGCCGCCCTGCCGCGCGCGCATGGATGCCGGCACGTCGCATACCCGCGCGCCGGATCGCAGCGCTGTGACGAGCGACTCCGGTTCAGGATAGTCCTGCGCGTAATCGCGCGCAAACAGCTCGATGACGCGGCGGTTCGCCGCGCGGAAGCCACTGGTGGGGTCGGTGACGGTATGGCCCGTGCGCAGCCGGATGGCCCCGCGCAAAATGCCGATGCCCAGCCGCCGTATGGCCGTGGACTGAAAGCCCGCGCCGGTCAAAAACCGCGAGCCGACGGCAAGATCGGCCTCGCCGCGCAGGATGGGCGCCAGCAGCGCCTGCAGATCGCGGGGGTCGTGCTGCCCGTCGCCGTCCATTTGCACGGCAATGTCATAGCCGTTTTGCAGGGCATAAAGATAACCGGTCTGCACCGCGCCGCCAATGCCGAGATTCACCGGCAGGCTCACGGTCGGAAAGCCGTTTGCCCGGCACAGTGCCTCCGTGTCGTCGCGCGAGCAGTCGTTGATGACCACATAGTCACACCCCGGGCAGACGGCTTGCAGCTCCTGCACAAAGGGCACGATGGCCTCGCGCTCGTTGAACGCGGGGATGATGATGAGCGTTTTCAGTCCGTCCACCTCCCGGGAATTTTGTATAGCCGTGTTCATTATACAGACAATTTGTCAAAAATCAAAGCCTTTTTGCCATCCTCGCCGCGATTGCGCCCGGCGGCAGGATATGGTATGATAAAAGCCACTGCAAAAGGAGCGTGAGGGATTTGACTGCTATTCGCCGGTTCTGGCGGCCCATTGCCGCCGCGGCTGTTGTTTTGGGCTTTACGGGCTTTGCGCTGCTGGCGCTGCGGCGCTATGGGATGCTGGCCTGCTGGTATTGGGCGCTGCTTCCGGCGCTGGTGCTCGTGCCGCTGAGCGTGTGGGTGCTTTCCGCGCCGCGCCGCGCGGAGCGGGTATTTCTGGCTGTGTTTCTGGTCTGCGGGCTGCTGTATCTGTTCGCCGTGCCGATGCTGCAGGTGTCGGATGAGCCGCAGCATTTTCTGCGCAGCTATGAGATCGCGCAGTTCCGCGCGCCGCACGCGCTTTCCGGCGGCAGCGTGGGCGACGAGCTGCCCGCGGGGCTCATCCCGCCGCAGCTGGAGGATTTTGAACACACCGGCTACGGCGACCTGACCGTCGCGTGGGAGGTTCGCATCGACCGCACGCAGCGGGATGAATACGCGTTCCCCGGTTCGGCGCTCTATTCACCTGTGACCTATCTGCCGCAGGCGGTGGGCGTGGGGCTGGCCGGCCTTGTGACCGACCGCGCGCTGGTCATTTTGTACGCCGGGCGGCTGAGCAACCTGCTCCTTGTGGCGCTGCTGTGCGCGCTGGCGGTGAAGCTGTTCCCGTTCCAGAAGGCGCTGCCCATGCTGCTGCTGCTCACGCCCATCTATGTGCACAAGGCGGGCTCCATGTCGGCCGACGGACTGACGCTGGCAGTCGTGGCGCTGTTTCTGGCCTATGTGCTGCACCTGCAATATGCCGCGCAGGGCACGCTCACGGCGCGGCAGATCGTGCCGCTGTACGGGCTGGTGTTTTTCCTCTCCCAGTGCAAGATCGTTTATCTGCCGGTCTGCCTGTTTTTCTTTGTCATCGCGCCGGCACGCTTTGGCAGCAAAAAGCGCTACTTTGCGCATCTGGCGGGATTGGTCCTGCTGGCGCTTGCGGCGGGGCTTGGGTGGCTGGCCATTTCGTCGCGGTATCTGGCCGCGGGCTACTCCACCAGCGGCACGCAGCTCGCATCCATTCTGCAAAACCCGCTTGGCTATGTGCGTGTGCTGCTGCACACGCTGCGCGTGCAGGGCAGAACGCTCCTGGAGCAGATGATGGGCATTGGCATGGGCGTTGGCGGCGTGCGCAACAGCCGCCTGCTGACCTATGGCTATCTGCTGCTGATCTTGTTGACAGCGGCCTTCTGCAGGCGCGGCGGCCCGGCGCTTTCGCAAAAGCGCGACGGATGGCTGGCACTGCTGGCGGCGTTCGGCGTGGCGCTGCTCACGTGTACGGCGCTGTATATCCAGTGGACCGTGCCGGGAAACGACACCATCATGGGCCTGCAGGGCCGCTACTTCCTGCCGGTATTGTATCTCGTTTCCATTGCCATCATGCAGCTCCCGCAGCTGGACCGCGTGCGGCTGGGCACCGACTGGCAGCCGCAGCTGCTGCTGGCCGCGGGGGTCAATATGACCGCTGTTGTGAGCTGTATTGGATACGGTCTGACCTTATGATGACAACAAAAGCGCCCCGGGCGGCTGCCCGGGGCGGTTTTATGTTTAGGGTGTATTCTTCCAACTCCCAACGCGCCCGGACGCATTTGTACGGTGCTGCCTTTATTCTTCCTGCAGGCCGCGGCCGGAAACGGCGGCGAGCAGGTCGGCCTCATCCGGCGTGTCCTGCTGCGCGCGGAACACGGACGGCGTACAGTGCAGGTGCTGCCGGAAGCAGCGTGAAAAATAGTTGTTGTCTTCAAAGCCCGTGCGCGCGGCAATTTCCGACACGCTCAGACCGGTGGTTTTCAGCAGATAGCACGCGTGCTTGAGCCGCAGCGCCGTAAGATACTGCATGGGGGAGCAGTGGAATTCCTGTGCGAACAAATCGCGCGCCTTGCGCTCGCTCAGCAGCGCTGCGCGGGCGATCTCCGTCATGCGCAGCGGCCGCGCATAGTTCTGCGTGATGAACGACAGCAGCTGGCACAGCTCGTTTTCTTCCGGTACATAGGGCGTATTCGCTTCATACATCCGGGAAAACATCGTGACCAGGATCATAAAATACGACTGCACGAGCACCTCACTGCCGCCCGCACCGCGCTGGACCTCGGCTAAAATGGTGCGGATGATCTGCCGCACGTGGTTGTGATTTTCAAAATCCATGGTCAGCAGATGCCCAAAGCCAGCCCCGGCGGCGTCGCTGCCGCCCGGCAGCATGAACAGCGCCTGAAAGCCGGGCTGATCCTTGAGCGAGCCGGCGTAGCGCAGCAGCTCCTCTGTGCGGAACAGGATATTCACAATTTCCAGATCGCGCGGCTGGCGCAGACTGTGGGGGATGTAACTGCCGATGACATAGGCGTTGCCGGCGCGCACCGGGTAGCTCACGCCGTTGACACTGAGCGTGCTCTGGCCGCCGACGATGATGGTCAGCTGCTGAAAATCGTGGATGTGCGGCGTGTCCGCTGTATAGACGCGCAGCTGCTCAATGCAGAACGGCACACAGGGAAAATCAATGTTCTGCTTGTCCTGCTGCGGGATCATGGTGTACAGTTTCATAGGTGCACCCCCTTGCAGTCAGTATAGCATATTTGTGCTGAATGACAAGAAAAAATATATAGATTTTGCGATAAATATAAGCGAGAATTCGTTGAAACAGTCAAAATACACCGGGTGCACTTGAGAAAAATGCTATAGAAACATACAAATATCCAAAAAATCCTCCTGTTTGTTTATGGCACGCTCTCCAAACGCGGACCGCTGTGCTGGATTCGTATTTGAGAAGGCTTGCGCCATGCCACCGAACATGATCCGGACTTTTTTCACGCCTGCGGGCGCGAACGCTGCGAGGCTTTTTGACAGACTGAAAAACAGGCAGGCCATGCGGCCTGCCTGCTTTTATTGCGGAAATGCGATCACGCCTCCGGTGTGGTATTTTCTGCGGAGGGAGCTTCCGCAGACACTTCCTCTGCGGAGGCGGGGGCTTCCGGCGCAGCTTCTGCGGGGGCGTCCTCTGCGTCCTGTGCGGCCTCTTCGGAAACACCTTCCGCAGGCGCGGCGTCCTGTGCGGGGATGGTGGCGGCCGGAGCGCCGGATTTGATCTCCACGTAGAACGCGGCCTGCACAATGCCCAGGAACAGCGGCACGAGCAGGACGAACACCACGCTCAGCAGGAAGTTTACAATGCGGAACAGCACGCCGATATACGGAATGCTGCCAAACAGGCCCAGCACGATCGCGGCCGCGCCAAAGAGCAGATACACCAGCACGTCGGCCCAGAACATCTGTCCCTTATAGCCCATCGTTTCCTGCTTGGAGATCTGGATGGCTTCCGTAGCTTTCACATCGTCGCGCGTCATGAGGATATACGGCGTAAAGCGGTATTCGTACAGCCGAATGACGCCGAACACAATGCCCACGATCGGGATGAGCGACCACAAAAAGACCCACAGCATCATCCACGCCATACCGCCGATGACACGCCCGATGCGGTCTTTTTTGAACGCTGAGAACAGATAACTGCTCTTGGGCCTGAGGCCCGTGCGGTAGCTGTTGAGATAGATCATGGCCATGCTGGCGTCCAGCCCGATCTGCACGACAAACGCGCCGATGGGCAGCGCACCGAAGCCAATGGCGGCCAGCACGCTCAAAAGTCCGGACAGCAGCGTGATGCCCCACAGTGTGACCGGCTTTTTCATGAGCACGTCAAACGCTTTTCTGTAGATGGAACTTACCATAAAAAATTTCCTCCTTTTCGGTCCTTTTTCTTTCTCCAGAACCAGTATACGGCGAAAAAACAGGAAAGTCAACGGGCGGTTTTCGCAAAGCTCCGGCCGCTGGGAAACGCCCCGGCGGCCGGATGGGTGCTTATTCTGCAGCCTGTTCCAGCTGCGCAAGGAGCATCGCGCCGGAGCAGGGCGAAACGCTGTAGCGCCCCATGGCATACAGGCACTGCCCCAGCCCGCGCACGAGCGTATTTGTCTGCGCTTCGGTGGAAAGCGTAGCCGTCAGCCCCGCTTCGCGGCACAAGATCTGCGAGAGCACGGTGTAAACGCCCTGGGGATAGGCCAGCGCCGTGACGCGCTGCGTCGTGTTTTCCTCGATCCCGCACATTGACTGCGCCAGATCGGCGGAGAATACGGCGGCGTAGTCCGCCTGACTTTCGCCCGGCAAAATGCCCGCCGTCTCGCGCACAGGCGCGGCGTCGAGCGTGGGCGACTGATGCAGGTCGTATGTATGCGAACCGATGGAGATCAGACCGGAATCGAGCATTTCCTGCGCCTCGGCAAAGGAAAAATGCGGCGTGATGGCGACGCCGGTGTCTTTGTATGTGTCTTTTCCTACCGACGAGCCGATGACAAAGATGGTCGCCTTCATGCCGTATTTCTGCAAAATGGGGTAGGCCAGCTCGTAATTGCTGCGGTAGCCGTCGTCAAACGTGATGAGAAGGGGCTTTTCGGGCAGGTCCGCGCCGTTAAAGACGTAGGCATAGACCTCGTCCAGACTGACGGTGGTGTAGCCGGCGGCCTGCAGGGCCTGCATCTGTTCGTCAAAAACGGCGGCGGTCATGGCGTTGGGGTCGCCGCTTTCAGCCAGCAGATCGTGATATAAAAGCACCGGCAGCTGTGCGGTATACAGCGCCGTATCGGCCCGCGCGGCATGGGCGCAGAGCGCGTCTGCGTGTGCGGCGGCGTTATCCTGCGTGACGAGCACGCCGAAATCATCGGGAATGTAGCCGGAATCGTCGCCGAACATCCGCGCCAGCGCCATGCGGCCCACGTCGTTGCGGAAGTGGGTGGCGTCGTAGAAGTAGCGCGGCTCACAGCTTACGGAGCTGTAGGAAAAATCCCAGTAATCCGTCACAGCGGCGAGCTTTGTGTAGAAATTGGTCACGGCCTCGCGGCTGTAGCCTGTAAAATAGTCGGCGTAGACCGGGGCACAGACGACATAGAGCTGCACGTCCGCCTCGCGGCACAGCTGCACGATGGCCGCCACGTCCTGCATACACGCGTCGGTATAGCCAAGCTCGGACGGGCCGGCGGGGTAGTTTGTGAACACCGGATAGCTTTCATAGTAGCCGGCAAGGCCGCTGATGTGCGCCACATCCCGCGCGCGTTTGTCATAAGCGCCGGTGGCCTCGTCGAACACATTGTAGCTTTGGGGCAAAAGATCCTCGTTTTGCTGCGCTTTCAGCTTATCGAGCGCGTATTGGGGGCTTGCCAGCAGATAGCTGCCGTAAAAGCCGATCGGATCGGCGCCGCTCACGGCCTCGTGCAGCTTGTAGCTGAGCGAGTCCTCCCCGGTGGCATAGGTCAGGCCGTTGTCGATGTAAACATTCAGGACGATGTTTTTGACGGTGCAGTTTTCAAGCAGCCACTGGACCATCAGCCGCGTGTCCTGCATATCCGCGCCGTAGACGATGGTGTTGTAGAACCTGGCATCCAGATATTCGTTCAGCGTTTCGACAGGATAGGCGCTTGTGGACGAGCAGCCGACCAGATACGAGTCGTATTCGTCCGCGTGCTCCATCAGATACGCGGTCTTGCCCACGCGGGGGTTGAGCGTTTCGGCAAAGGAATACCACGTGTTTTGCCCAAATACACCGAAGGGGTCGACGAAAAAGTTGAACGCAGCCAGTGCCAGCACGAGCAAAAGCGCCAGTAAAAGGCACAAAATGACCCAGGTTTTTGCTTTCATGGTGTGCCTCCTTTAATATTGCGCGTAGATGAAGCCCGCGCCGGTGTAGCCGCCGAGCGCGCCCAGAAACAGCAGCGCGGCCAGCGCCAGCAGCGTGAGAACGCCCTGAAGCACCGGCTTTTGCCGGGCCAGCCAGGCGCACGCGTGCCCGCCGCGCTCCTGATAGACCTCGACCGTCATGAGCACGGCCAGCCCCAGCAGGACGACGAGCCAGTCGGAGCTTGTCATGCCAAGGGCCCAGAGCGTACCGCCGCGCAGCTGAGAAAGGGAGAGATCGGTCACAGAACGGCGGAGCATGGAGAACGCGGTCGTCAGCCGCGGCGCGCGGGTGATGTAGCGGCCCACGAACACGATGGCCATGGTGCGCAGCATCTGCACGCCGCGCCAGACCGGGCCATCCCAGCGGATGGGCAGCTTTTCGCGTACACGGACGAAGCACGGCTCGAGCAGCAGCGCCGCCGTGATGAGCACGCCGTTATACAGGCCGAAGGCCAGATAGCGGAAATTAGCGCCGTGCCAGACGCCAATGACAAAATAAACGACAAATGTCGCCAGAGAGGTTGCAAAGATCTTGCTCAGCATCCCGTGAAAATGGCGCCGGGCGAACGAACCGATGGCGCGGAACGGGCGCGAGAGCGCCAGCGGGTAGAACACATAGTCGCGCATCCAGCTGCCGAGCGAGATGTGCCAGCGCCGCCAGTATTCCGTGAGGCTGCGGGCAAAGATGGGCCGCTGGAAGTTTTCGGCCATGGTGATGCCGAGCATCTGCGCCGCGCCGCGGGAAATGTCGATGCCGCCCGAAAAATCGCAGTACAGCTGCACGCAGTAGCCAAGCACACCTAAGATCAGCACCGCGCCGCCGTAACTTTCGGGGGCGGAAAAGACGGTGTTTACGAGCAAACCGGCGCGTTCTGCCAACAACAGCTTTTTAAAATAGCCCCAGAGAGCCAGCTGCATCCCGCCGCGGAGGTTTTCCCAGTCCAGCGCGTGCTCCCCAAGCAGCTGCGGCGCGAGCGCGTCGTAGCGGCCGATCGGCCCCTGCACGATCTGCGGGAAAAACGACACGAACAGCGCATATTTGGCAAAATTCTGCTGCGGCTGCACCTTGCCGCGGTAGCAGTCGACCACATAGCCGATGGACTGGAAGATGTAGAACGACACGCCCACAGGCATGAGCAGGCTCGGCGCCCAGACGGCATGGCCGGTCGCGCGTGTGAGCGCATCGGCCAAAAAGGACCAGTATTTGAGGGCAAAGAGCATTCCGAAGTTCAGCAGGCACACGGCCCATACGACGCCCTTGCGGCGGCGGTCATGGGCGCGCTTTTGCCGCTTCCGTTCTTCGGCAGGAAGCGCCTTCCATCGACCATTCAGAACGCCCAAACGCCGCCCTGCGACATAGGTCGACAGGGCGGTGAGGGCAAGATAGCCAACGGTCTTGACCCCGCCCGCACAGTAGAAGCCGCAGCTGAACACCAGCAACAGCACCCACTGATACCGCCGCGGCAGCACGTAGTAGAGCAGCAGCAGCGCGGCGAGAAAGGCGAGGAACGGCAGCGATGTAAACGACATAGATCAGCCCTTTGCGCGCTCGATGAGGTCGTAAATGGCCTGAACGGAGTTGAAATTCTCAGGCAGAAGGTCGTCTACCGAAATTTCGACGTCATATTCGTCCATGAGGACGGTGACGAGGGTGACGATGTCGAGCGAGTCGAGGATGCCGTCGTCAATGAGGCGGTCAGAGCCGGCAAAGTCGATGCCGGGGCACGTCTGTGTGAGAAGTTCGAGAAGATGTTCCATTTGTTCAGTTCCTTTCGAGTTTCCAGACAAAACTGGAGGTTCCATCGGACGAAAATCCGTTTTTTTCGTAGAGATGACGCGCGGCGTCGTTGCCTTCGGCTACCCAGACGCGGCAGGTCTGCGTGCCGAAGCGGGCGGTAAATTCCCGCACGAGCTGTGCGGCGAGGCCCTGTCCGCGCGCGGCGGGGAGGACGGCGAGGTGGCGCAGCTGCGTAAAGCCGCGGCCGGGTTCGACATGAAGCGCGGCCACGCACGCGCCGTTTTGCGCGCGGGTGAGGACGTTTCCTGCCGAAACGGCGGCCTGTAAGTCGGAAAGCGTCGGGATACAGCCGGTATCGGGCGGGAAGCAGGTGTTCAGAATGTTCAGCACGGTCTGCGCCGAAGCAGGCTGCAGAGGGGCCGGCGGCGCGCCGGACGCAGGGCCCGCCGGGCGCGTGAGGCGCGTGCGGGCAAGAACGCGGCAAAAGCCGTAAGCCTCCCACCAGGGGGCGGGCAGCGCGGGCTTTCCGGCGCGCGGCGTGTACTCGCAGACGACAGGCTCCGACAGGAAGCTGTCCGGCGGAACGGCGGGGTCTGTGAGGTAAAAATACAGTCGATCCACGGAAGGCGTCCTCCACAGGAGGACAAGACCGCCCGGCCACGCGTGCGCGTACAGCTGCCCGGCGGCGATGAGCGCGCGGAGCTTTTGACCGGATAAGACACAATTCGTCACAAGACCGGGGCGCAGACACGCGGAAATTTGCGCGTTTAACAGGGAAAAATCATGGATCTTTTGCATCAAACCAGTCCTTTTTGAGCGCCACACGGTCGATTTTTCCGTTGCGGTTGCACGGCAGCCGCTCTTTTTGGCAAAACGCGTTGGGGAACATATATTTTGGCACGAGGGTGCGCAGATGCGACAAGATCTGCACGGCCTTCACATCGCCGCTGTAGCAGCAGACGATGGCGTCTTTTTCGGCGTCGAAGAAGCAGACGGCTTCGCGGAGGCCGGGGCAGGAGGAAAGCGCGCGTTCGATCTCACCAAGCTCGATGCGGTAGCCCATGTGCTTGATCTGGCCATCCTGCCGCGACTGAAAAATGAACAGGCCGGTCTCATCCTGCACGGCGATGTCGCCGGTGCAGTAGATGCGCTCGGGGTAGTTTTTTTGCAGCGGGTTCTGGATGAAGGCCGCGGCGGTCTTTTCGGGGTCGTTGTAGTAGCCCAGGGCAAGGCCCGTGCCGCGGATGCAGATCTCGCCCGGCTGGCCGGGGGGCACGGGGCGGCGGTCTTCATCAAGCAGGAACACATCCTTGTTGGCGCAGGGGCGGCCGGCGGGGATGGCCTCATGGTCGGCAAAGGGGCGGTCAAGACGGTACCAGAGCGCATCGACGGTGGCCTCGGTCGGGCCGTAGAGGTTATAGTACTGCGCGTTTGGAAGCGCGGCGCGCCAGAGGTTCACATCGCGGGCCAGCAGCGCCTCGCCGCCGAGAAGAATCTTGCGGACCTGCCCGGGGCGGTACTGCGTGAGCACGCCGGAGGCGGCGACGAGATGGAACGCGGAGGTGGCCCATTGCAGCACGGTGACGCCGTGGCGGTTGAGGGCCTCGATGAGCAGCTTGGGGAACGAAAAGAGCTTTTTGGGCAGAATGTGGCACGTGAGGCCGCATTTGAGGCAGATGCAGAGGTCTTTGACGGAGCCGTCAAAGTAGAACGGGGCCTGATTGCCCAGAACATCGTCCGGCGAAAACTCGGCGGCGGCGGCCAGCCAGTCGGCAAGGTCGATGACGCCGCGGTGGTGGCAGGCGATGCCCTTGGGCATGCCGGTGGAGCCGGAGGTGAAGATGATATAGCAGGGGTCGGTATCGAGCACGGCGGCGCGGCGGGCGGCAAGCAGCGCGTCGTCCGGGGCATCCGGCAGGTGCGCTTCGATGGAAAGCGTGGGGCAGACGGCTGCGAGCGCTTCGGCGGCGCCGGCCTCGTCCGGGCCGTAGAGGATGAGAGCGGGGTCCAGCTGCTTTAAAATGGCGTTCAGCCGGGCGGCGGGCATGAGCGGGTCGAGCGGCACATAGCAGCAGCCGGCCTGCAGCGCGGAAAGAAAGCCCAGCGGGGTGAAGGCATTGCGGCCCACGAGCACGCCGATGGGGCGGGAGCGGTCAGCTGTCTGTTTTGCGGCGGCGGTGCCGACGGCGCGGGAGGCGGCGAGCAGCTGCGAAAAGGTGAAGCTGCGGGCTTCATCGCAGAACGCGGGCTTGCATGGCACGCGGACCGCGGCCTGCTCAAGATATTCCAGAACGTTTCGCATGGGCATAGGCCTCCTTATAATCATAGACAGTATAGCACACGGGGCGGGGCATTGCAAGACGGGCGGAGCGGCGGACGAACATATGATACTTGAGATGGGCAATACGGAAACGGTGCTTGCATTGCGGGCGGTTTTTGTATATGATAAGCATAATGAGGGAGAGGCGGCTTTTTTGCGGCGATATGCGGCTGCAAAAGGGCCACAGGTCGCATTTTAGACGAAAGGAAGGTCATAATGCGCGGAATACCATCGCTGATCACGGACATTCGGAAAAAGGTATTTACAGAGGTCGCGCGAATGGCGTATTCGGGCGATTACACACAGATGGAGGATATACCGTATCGCATCGTGCCGGGCAGCAGCCCGCTGCACCGCGAGTCGGTATTTTTGGAGCGCGCCATTGCGGGCGAGCGGGTGCGGCTGGCCATGGGGCTGTCGCTCCAGCCGGTGCAGCAGCGGACGATGCTGACGGAGGGCATGGATCAGGCGGCGATCGCGGAACAGTATTATGAGCCGCCGCTGGTGAACATCATTCCCTATGCCTGCCACGCGTGCCCGACACACCGGTATTATGCCACAGAGCTTTGTCAGGGATGTTTGGCAGCTTCCTGTCAGCAGGTGTGCCCGAAGGGCGCGATCAAATTTGTGAACGGGCGCAGCCGCATAACGGAGAGCTTGTGCATCAAGTGCGGCAAGTGCGCGCAGGCGTGCCCGTACAACGCCATTGTGCATTTGGAGCGGCCGTGTCAGGCGGCGTGCGGTATGGACGCCATCGGCGTGGATGAGTACGGCAAGGCGCAGATCGACTATGACCGGTGCGTGTCGTGCGGCCAGTGTCTGGTGAGCTGCCCGTTCGGCGCGATCGTGGACAAGAGCCAGATCTATCAGGTCATCCGCTCCATGCTGGAGGGGAACGAGGTCCTTGCGATCGTGGCGCCGTCGTTTATCGGCCAGTTCGGAAA